>JAZRRK010000038.1:0-23200 GCA_045650705.1 Clostridia bacterium | reverse complement strand
AAGTTATTTTCTAATATATTACCATCTCTTCCTATATTATATGCTTCATTTATAGCCTTTTCTATATCATATTGTACTTCTATTTGTTCAGGTATTAAAGAATATTGTTCACCATTAATATTAATTTTAATTTCATCACTTTTTTCATATTCAAATTTATCATTAAGAAGTATCGTTGCCTCTTCTTGTGTTAGACCTTCTACATTTATATTTCTGATTGTTATTCCTTTTAATATTAATATATTATTAGAATTAAATATTGCAAAACATGTAGAAAAAATAGCAACCATTAACAAAAGTATAACTATACAAATTACAGCAACTTTAATTTTATTACTATTTTTTTTGCCTTTTATTTGTTTAAATTCATATGTAACTGTTTCTTTAGTATTTAAATCTTTTTCATTATCTATATTTTTTTGTTCTTGCTCATTTATATCTTTACTAACTATTTCTTTTACATCTTCTACTTTTTCTTCTTTAATTTGCTCTTTGTTACTCTCTAAGATTTCTGCTTCTAATCTCTCATTCTTATCATCCATTGTTTTACATCCTTTCAAAAAAACATCTCTTTTTGTTTAATATTATCACAAAAAGTCATTTTTTACAATATAAATACTCTAAATTTAGTAAGTATTTATATTATTTTTCTATCAAGGATATTATATTATTATTTATCAAAAAATATTTCAAAAATACTTTTATTTAGTGCTTGTGCAATTTTTTCCATAACTACTATAGAAGGATTATTTCTCGAACCATTTTCTAAATGGCAAAGATATCCTGCTGATATTCCAGATAGCTTTGATAATTCCTCTAAAGTAATTCCTTTTTCCATTCTTAACATCTTTAATTTATTAAAATCCATATGATTTCGCATCCCTTCCATTGTCTATTTAACAATTATAATAACACAAACCAATTTGACAAGTCAATACTTTTATGTTATTTTTATATAAATTTTTATATCTTTTTTTATTTACTACTAGACAAAATAGTTTTTGTTTAGTATAATAATATAAATTTATTTTAGAAATGAGGTATTTTTATGATCGGAGACATGATAGCAAAAGTTAGAAAAGAAAAAAATATGACAAAAACTGAACTTGCAGAAATTACTGGAATAAATATAGGACATCTAACTCATATTGAAAAAGGAGAAAGAAATCCTAGCCATAAAGCTTTAAGAAATATTTGTAAAGCACTTGATATTCCTTACCAACAATTAATGTACACATATGATAAACAATTAAATGAAGACCAAGAAAAATATGGTTTAGTAGATCATATTTCTTATAATAAAGTGTTAGCTATAGATACATTGGACTCTTTTATTGATTGTCCTTCTGCATATTCAACAGCTTCAATTGCTGTAAAAGTTCCAGATGATGCTATGGAAAAAACATTCAAAAAAGGAAATTATATTTTTGTAGAATTTAATTCACCTTTAACTAACAAAGATATCGGATTATTTAGTATTAATAATAAAATCGTTATAAGAAAATTTTTCTTAAAGAAAGGAAAATACACTTTAAAAGCTGATAATAAATCCTTTGAAGATATTGTTATATCTGAATCTGATGACTTTTATATGATTGGTAAAGTTTTATAATAATTATATTTTTTTACAAAATTTTAAAAATTTTGTAAAAAATACTTGCATTATATATTTTTTAATAATATAATGTTTGTAGCTAAAGATAAATTTTTAATAAAGAGGTAAAGAAATGGAATTGCTAAAGAATATATTTTTTAATACAGATAAATTAGTACAAAATTCAGTTGTTAAAATTTCATATACTGGAAATTTCTTTGAAGATAATTCAGAGGAGGTTTTTATTCATTATGGTTTTGGAGAAAATTGGGACAATTTGTCTGAAATTAAAATGGAAAAAACTGAATTAGGTTTCCAAACAGAAATTAAATTATTAGAAAGTTCTACTTTCAACTTCTGTTTTAGAAATGGAAATAATGAATGGGATAATAATGACTCTAAAAATTATATTTTTGAATTAGAAGTTCCTTGTCTTGATTTAATAGTTACAGATAATGTTTATGGCTTAGATAGACCTAATAGATTAAGAAAAACTTATATTTGGAGTAAAAAAATAAGAATAGCTGTTTACAAGATTATGCGATATATTCCAAAACTAATTTCTGGTAATTATAAAAGAAAAATTAATGAAAATTAATAAATTAAGAAGTCTTAAAAAGACTTCTTTTTGTTTTCTATATATTTTAAATATATACGCTTGGAATTTAATAGAGCTTAATTTATATAAATTGCAAACGAGGTCGACCCTTGAGTAGCCGGAGGCGTGCAATTATTATTCCTGTAGTAGTTATCGTAGTAGAGAGTTAGAAGTAGGAATGTTAATAAACCGCGACTGGAGACCGCAAGTTAAAATTTATATAAATTAAGCTCTATTAAACTCTAAATATATCATAGACCTAATTAATTACATAACCTCCGTTTACTGAAATAATCTGCCCTGTTGTAAATTCATCTTCTATTAACCATTTTGCGCATCTATATATATCAATTGGTTTTCCTATTTTGCCAATTGGTGTTTCATTTTTTATCTCTTGTTTAATTTTCTCATCTAGTTTGCTATTCATATCCGTATCGATAACTCCTGGAGCTATTGAATTAACTCTTATATTAGATGGTCCTAATTCTTTTGCAAGTGATTTTGTTAATGCATCTATTCCAGCCTTTGATACTGAATATATAGATTCACAAGACGCACCTGTAATACCCCAAATTGATGACATATTTATTATACATCCTTTTTTATTATGTATCATGCTACTTAAAACTTCTTGTGTAGTATAGAAAACTGATTTTAGGTTTGTATTAATAACCTCATTCCAGTCATCTTCAGTTACATCTTGAAACATTTGTAATTTTGCAATTCCTGCATTATTTATTAACACATCTACTTTTCCCCATTTTTTTAAAGCAAATTCCACCATTTGTTTTACTTCTTCTCTTATAGATACATCTGCTTTATATATTTCTATTATAATTCCTTCTTCCCTCAAATCATTTTGGATTTTTTTAGCTTGCTTTTCTGATTTATTATAATTTAACAAAACATTATATTCATCTCTTGCTAAATTTTCTACTAAACATTTTCCTATTCCTCGTGAACCACCTGTTACTATAATATTTTTCATAAGAACTCCTCCTATTTTTAAAATGATATATTAACAAACACTTAGATATTATAAATTTTAACTTGCGGTCTCCATCCGCGGTATTATAATATCTGAATTCTAACCAATCACTACGATAACTGCTATTGGAATAATAATTGCACGCCTCCGGCTACTCAAGGGTCGACCTCGTTTTCAATTTATAATATCTAAGTGTTTGTTCTTTTATCAGCCAATACTTGTTCAAATCTTATCATTAAATTATATAAAAGTCAATTAAATAATTTGCTTCAAATGATTTATCTCATATTTATTCCCTCTAACATATACCTCAATTACATCTACTCTTATATTTTCTTTTTCAAAATTTCTTTTATATAAAAAGTATTGTATTGCTTTTTTCATGTGCTTTATCTTTCTTTCTGTTACAGATTCTGATGGCAAGCCATATTCTGTACTTGTCCTAGATTTTATCTCTATAAATACAATATAGTTTTTATCTAATGCAATTATATCTATTTCTCCTTGCCTGCACATAAAATTTCTTTCAATTATTCTATATCCTTGATGCTCTAAATATTTTACTGCTTCATCTTCTCCTCTTTTTCCTAATATATGTCTTACATACATTTAAAACTCCTTTCTTTTAAAGTAACTTCCTGGTATACTTTCTATAAATCCTTCTAATTCAAGCATTGTGAGTATTGTATTTATTTCACTTATTGGCATACTTACCTTTTTCTTTATTTCATCTGCATTAATAGGATTATCCTTTATCTTTTCATATATTTTTCTATATTCTTCTGGAATTTCTATTACTAATTCTTTTTCTACCTTTTCAATTGTCTCTATATTATCAAAATACTGAATTACATCTTCTGTTCCGGTTACTAATTTTGCACCTTTTTTTAATAATCTATTAGTTCCCATACCTGCTTTATCTCCAATTAAATGTGGTATACAAAAAAGTTCTCTTCCGTATCTTCTTACATATTCAGCAGTTATACCTGTTCCGCTATGTTCTTTTGCTTCTATAACTAATGTTCCTACTGATAATCCTGCTACTATTCTATTTCTATCTCTAAACCCTTGCGAGAATACCGCAACATCTTCCTTATATTCTGTAATAACTGCACCTCCATTTTTCAGTATCTGTTTATACACTTTTTTACTTGGATATATGTGATTAAATCCTGAACCTAAGACCGCTATTGTTTTTCCATTTCCTTCTATTGCCCCTAAATGAGCCTGACTATCTATCCCCCTTGCCATTCCACTTACTATTGTAATACCAATTTCAGCAAATTCTTTAGCAAAATTTCTCGCCATTTCTGCACCATATTCTGTACAATTTCTTGAACCTACTATAGATAGACATTGGTTATTTAATATTGTTTCATCTCCTAGTACATATAACTTTTGAGGTGGCTTATCTATCTCTCTTAATTTATCTGGATAAAATTCATTTTCAAAATCAATTTCTTTTACTTTCATTTAATTACTCCAATATTTTCTATCAATAGACCTATACTGTATAGCTTCTGCTATATGTTTAACTTCTATTTTATTACTCTCGTCTAAATCCGCTATTGTTCTTGCTACTTTTAATATTCTTCCATAAGCTCTAGCACTTAATTTTAGTTTATTAAAAGCATCTTCTAAGATTTTCTTACCTCTTTCATCTAGCTTGCAATACTTGTCTATTAATTTTGGTGTTAATTCCGAATTTGATAAAATTTCCCCATTATACCTTTGTTGCTGTATTTTTCTTGCTTTGTCTACTCTTTTCTTTATTTCTTCCGAAGTCTCTATCCTCTCATTTGAATCTAACTTTTTATATTTTACAGGGCTCACTTCTATACATATATCTATTCTATCTAATAATGGACCACTTATTTTTCCCATATATTTCGATATAGCTGTACTAGAACATGTACAATCTTTTTCCTTTGAACCATAATATCCACATGGGCATGGATTCATACTTGCTGCAAACATGAAATTCGCTGGATATGTAAATGTTCCATTCACTCTTGATACTGTTATTTGTCTATCTTCTAATGGCCCTCGTAACACTTCTAATGTGCTTTTATTAAATTCTGTAAGTTCGTCTAAGAATAGTACGCCATAATGTGATAAGCTTATCTCGCCTGGCTTTGGTATTCTTCCCCCTCCAACTAATGATACTCCAGAAACTGTATGGTGTGGTGACCTAAATGGTCTTGTTGTAATTAGCGGAATATCTTGCCTTAGCGTTCCTGCGACACTATGTATTTTTGTTATTTCGAGAGCTTCTTCAAAACTTAAATCGGGTAATATGCTTGGTAACCTCCTTGCGAGCATTGTTTTTCCAGAACCGGGAACTCCGGATAAGAAGTAGGTTGTGTGAACCAGCAGCAGCAACTTCTAAAGCTCTTTTAATATTTTCTTGTCCCTTGACTTCTGAAAAATCAAAATTATATTTTTGATTTTCTTTAAATAGTTCTTGTACATTTACTTTTACTGGCTCTATTATTTCTGTTTTATTAAGAAAATTTATGACCTGCAGTAAATCTCTAGCAGGTAATATTTCAATTTCTGCTACAATTCCCGCTTCTTTTGCATTTTCCTCAGGAACTACAATTTGTTCTATTCCAAGTCTTAATGCTTCTATACACATCGGAAGTATTCCATTTACCTTACTTATTTTTCCATCTAACGATAGTTCGCCAATAAATGCGATTTTACTAATATCTCGGTTGTTAATTACTTCCATAGACATTAGAATTCCAATTGCTATTGGTAAATCATAACTTGAACCTTCTTTCTTAGTGTCTGCAGGAGCTAAATTTACAACTATTTTCTTGCTTTGAAAATCTACATTTGAGTTTTTTATTGCAGTTTTTACTCTTTCTCTTGCTTCTTTTACGCTAGCGTCTGGCAAACCGTACAATTTCCCATGAAGGAAGTCCACTAGACACATCAACTTGTACATCAACCAGATAGCCATCTAGCCCATGCAAAGCCATACTTTTTACAATGGATAACATATATAACCTCCTCGAAAAATGCTTAATTCATTCTATATTAAATTATATATATTTTAACTTGCGGTCTCCAGCCGCGGTTTATTAACTACTATCTTCAAAATTATTACTACGATAACTAGTATTAGAATAGTAATTGCACGCCTCCGGCTACTCAAGGGTCGACCTCGTTTGCAATATATATAATTTAATATAGAATTATTTAAACTTGTTTTATTTTGATTTTTTTAGACGAATTGTCTTGATTTAAAAATTTGTTGATTATAAATTATAATATATATACCACATTTTTATGGTATTTTCAAGAAAAATGTTTCGACAAAAAACTACAATTTAATAAAAGTTATCCACAAATTTTATAAATTTTAAAAAATTGATTGATTTTTTTGACAACCTGTGTTATAGTGAAAATGCAATAATCTTGAAATTATGTCAATTAGGTGTTATAATATTAGTAGTATTATATTAGTTTTTTAGGGAATATATATAATATAGGTGATATTTATGAAGCATTTAATTGTATTTTTTAAACGATTATTTAGGAGGAAGAAAAAAATGAAAACATTAAATATAAAAAAAGCTGTAAAAACAAAAACTCAATTAAATGAATGGGAAGTGCTTTGTGATACTTGTGCTTCTATTGCTGAAAAAGCTAATTGGACTGAAAGAGATTCTGATAAGCTTATTAAACGTGTAAGAAAAGAATTGCGTGGATAGCCTAAAAGTAGTTGTAGACACAAATGTTTTCGTTAAAGCAATCTTCCATAAAAATCAAGATGCAAAAGAATTGTTTAGATTAAAATCCAATAATAAAATTCGTTTTGTTATGAATAAAGAAATGCAAAACGAATTATTAGTTACGTTTTTTAATTTATTATTAGCAACAGCAAAAGAGAAAGATATAACTAATATTCCTAAATTAGGTACTTTATTATCTTTATCTCTTTGGCAAGTCATGGAAATAGACCATAACTCAAAAACAACATTTTGTGAAGACCCTGATGATAATAAATTTATAGATTGTGCTATTGATGGAAACGTAAAATATATAATTACGTACGATGCACATCTAAATTCTTTATCTGATTTTTTAGAAGAAAATTATAATATAACAGTTTTAAACCCATATCAATTTTTGATAGAATATAAAAAATTTAATAATAATTAAAAGATTACCCTTATGTATGAGTAATCTTTTTTATTTTAATTAGAATATATCATCTGCTCTTAATACTTCTTTTTCTTCTTGCTTATCTCCTAATTCACCTGCTTCGTATTTTTCTAATACATCTTGTTCTCCTTTTTTAAATATTTCCTGTTCTTCTGGTGATAGTTCCCAAGAATTTTTTTCTTGCTCTTCTTCTGTTGTTTCTAATGCTTGTTTATGTATATTTTCTAATGTTTCATCTATTACTTGTTCTATGCGTTTGCCTGAGCTATATACTTCATTTTCAATTGATAATAATGCACTATTTTTTATGTGCTCACTTTGTCCTTTAATTTCTACTAATACGTCATCTGGTACTCCAACTTGTGCTAAGTATATTATTGAATTTGATATAGCTTTTTCTAAAACATTTTCCATATTTGTCATTGATATTTGGCTTGCTTTATTCTGTTCACTCAACATTGCTTTTGTTTTATCTTTTTCTGGATGTCCTTCTTCAAGCTCTTTATCTGTATCATATAAATTATTTAATGTATCTCTCATTTGTCCATATATGTCTTCTCTTTTTACATTTAATTGTTTTGATATATTTTCTGCTATCTCTCCTAAAAATTTTTCAATTATAACTTGTCTTTGTCTTGTTCCAATGCTATTTTCTAATAAGATTTCTTCTATTTTGCTATTCATCGTAGCTATTTCATTGTTAATGCTTTCATCTCTACTTCCTAACATACCATATATTTTTTGCACTAAGTTTTCACTAAAATCTTTTACTTCTTTTCTTTGCATAAAATCACCTACTATATCTATTCTAGCATATATAAGCTATTGTCTCAAACTTATAATTAATTATCAATTTTTTCTCTCAAATACTTATTTAAAGCAATAACTGTTGTAATTATAAATATTATTGGCATTGTAAAAAAATTAGCAGATGGTATTCTATGATATAACACTATATTTAAAATTACATTGTATAAAGATAAAATTGAAAAACTGCTTATAGCTATTGTAAACTCTCTTTTATTTAGTTTATATTTTGTACTCATTTTTCTTAGTATTACAAATTCTAAACTAACGCATATTATTATAATTATATATTTTGAAAACGTGAATAATTGTTCATAAGGCATTTTGCTTCCAGATAGCAATCTAATAAATCCTTCTGTTCCGCTATAATAGTTTGTAAAATATGTATTATAATCTACACCAAATAAAATTCTTGATAAAATTTGTTGATTAATTATATAATTTAGTAAAGTAACTGAAACTGTTGTTAATAAAAATAGCATAATCGCTATCAATAATCCCTTTTTCATAACTTGTTTTCCTTCCTTTTTTATTTAATTATTCTATTGTATATATAAACTCAACTCCATCTGTCATTATTCCTGGAAGCGTTGTTAATACTATAACATTTAACTTTCCTTTTTCATCAATAAAGTATTTTATATCTTCCGTATCATAAGCATGCATTGTTTCCTCAACACAGTCATTTCTTGTTTCTTCGAAAATATTTTTAATCTTCTCACTCACTAAATTTTGTATTTTATCTTTTAAAGTACTTGCGTTATAACCTAATTTTTCATATGCTTCTTCATAAGAAATTAACTCTAATGTATCTAAATTAAAATTCCACGAGTAATTACAAAAATTCATTTCGTCAATTGATGATCTCACCTCTGCTTGTATTGGTTCTTTTAATACTACTGATAATATATTTCCATTTTTATATGCACTATAATGTAATTTTTCTTTTATTATATATCTATAATCCCATTCAAAATTACTGATATATTCTTCTTTAGTATGATTAGACATATAATATGATGCTTCTATAAACTCATCTTCATACTTCTCATATAGTTCTTCTATTTGCTTATTTGCTTGCTGTGCATCTTCTGAATCTATATTTATGTAGGGATATTTTCTATCTTGTATGCTTACTAATTCTGGCAAGCTTTCATCAATCACTTTTTCTCCATTAATTTTAACTACGGGATAATACCATAATAAGCCTACTAAACAATCATTATCATATTCTGCATCATACACTAACTCACTTAATTCCTTATTTACTAAACTATTGCTATTTGTGTTCTCTTTTATTCTTATTTCTAAGATAACTTTTGAAACTTTTTCCATTATTCTATAATTTTCTAAATCTTCTACACTTGTAACCAGTATTGTGAATGCTTCTCCCTCTTTGGGACTTTCAGCATATGCAGCTATTGCTACTACTCCATTATCTTCAAGTGGTGTAATTAAATAGTTCACTCCCCCTATTGTTTTTTCCTCAGGGTTTATATTTTTGTATCCTTGATTTTCTAATTTTTCTTTCCATTCTGCTTTATTCTCAACTAATGTTTCGAAATTTTCTTCTTTTATTCCTATTTCTGCAGTTGCCCATCCCTCTCCAAGAAACATTACTTCTAAACCATTATCAGTTTCATATATAAAACCTATTTCGCTTAGCTCTTCTGATGGTGTTAATATATACTCTCCAAAGGTTTTATCTAAATAATCTTCTACTTCTTCTAGCTTTTCCTCTTCTTTAATTTCATTAACATAATCTTGTAAGGTTTTATTTGGATAACCCTCTTCTCCATTGTAATTATCGTGCCATGAATAGTCGTAATTTGTTGTATTATTATTTTTTTGAGATTTAGCTACTTCCATAATACCAGAGTTTGACAATCTCCCCATATTTATAGCTACTATCACTCCATAAACAGCTAAGAAAATAAGTCCTATTATCACAAGAACAGCTATAATTAGACTTAATCTCGTTATTCCATTTTCTTTTTTCATATTTTCTCTCTTTCCGGGTCGCCGTAGACTACGACCCCTACATTTAATCTTCTGGTGTTCCTTCATCTATAATCTGTTTAATTGTTTTATATTGTTCTTCTACATTATCTACACAATGAATAAAAATACCATTTTGCCCTTTCATACTATTATGTTTATTTCCATTATACATACCACTAGAAGCATTGGTATATATCCTAATTGTTCCAATACCACAAAATCTTTCTAAAAGATTTCGTGACATTGTAATTTCTCTTATAAATTTATATTTTAATTCCTTTTCTTCTTTATTTAAGAATCCATCCTTATATTCTACTTTTGTCGCATAGAAGTTGTATTCTAAAACATCATATTGCATTTTTTCAAATACCATTTTTATAATTACATATATTGCCATAATTGCTATTGTTGTTAATATTGTTGATGGATATATAAACCATAATTCATATAAACTTGTAAATCCATAACATATAAATAACATATAAATAAATGCTCGTCCTATATTCACTATAAGTTTATATAATATATTAAATTCTGGTTTTAATTGAAATTTTATATTATTATCTTCTATAACTTCTTTTTCTTGTACTTGCTCTACTATTCTTTCATTACCACATTTGGGGCAAAATCTTGCATTATCACTCATTTCTGAGCCACATTTTCTACAAAACATAATTTTCTCCTCCTATACCTTAATAATTGATTTTATTTCTTTATACACACTTTGAACATTTTCAACATGCTTAATATAAATACCATTTCCTAAACCTGATTCTGCATTTGTAAATAGTACAATATTACCTATATTAAAAAATCTTTGCATGAATGTTTGGCCCATTGCCACTTCTCTTACATATTTATATTTAACTTCTTTTTCTGATAAATTTAAAAAACTATCTCTATAAACAACCTTTGTTTTATAAAAATCATAACTCATACTACTATATTGTTTTTTATTAAAAGCTGTTTTTATTCCAAATAATAGAGCACCAATTACAAAACCTATTAGAAATATTATTAATCCTGCACTAACGCTAAATGCGCAGAATATTAGGCTCCATATTAGAATCATGATAATATATAAAATAAAAGTTGGTAATACCATATAAATGAATTTAAAACATGGATTAACTTTTAATTGTATCTCTGTATCTGGTATTATTTCATTTGTTATCTTTCTTCCTCCTCTCGCTACACTTGTACCACAATTTGTACAAAAATCTGCTATGTCTGGTAGTTGTGTTCCGCATTTTTCACAAAACATAATTATTCCTCCTTATTAATACTTTCTTTTTCCGGGTCGCAGTCTACTGCGACCCCTACATCCCTTTTTTTATATTTCTCTTAAATTTCTGTATTTTTTATATGCTATAGTTCCTATCACTATAACCCAAATTATTGCTATTGCTATTATTATTGTTTTTCCTGTGTTTGGTAATTTTTCTTTAGATACTGTATCATCTACTGGCTCTTCTGGTGTTGATGGTATTGGTGTTTGCTCATCACTTAAATTCCACACAAAATCGTCATCTAGATAATTTAATAAACTATTTATATGAGTTCCTGCTGTACTGTAATAATTATTCGCCTTATATAAATTAACATCTTCTAAGGAATAAAATTTTCCATTTTCTGTATTCAATTCTGTATAAACAAAATAATAAGCACCATCAACTAAATTCAATTTCTGTAAGATTGATGCACTGCGTCCAATTGCAAGACTTCCTGTTGAAGAATTATTTGCATTTTTTGCATATTGCATTAATTTTTCAAAACAATTTGCTTCACCATTTTTTATAGAACGTAAAATACTTTTATCTGTAATTATGCCAATTTTGTAATTAATTTTACCTTTACTAGCATTACTATAAAATCCATATAAAGAAATACTCGTAGCATCGTCTGAAAAACTGGCATTTATCCTTGTGCCAAGCGGAGGTAGATTCAAACGATTTACTTTAATAGCCTCTAATTGCATTTTGAATTTCCACTCTCCGTCTACTCGTTGTTTTTCTCTAACCCAAATATATAAATATTCACTGGATAATTCATAGTCTTTTGATAAAATCGGTATGGCAATTTCATTATTTTTATCATACATAATAGAATTTAAACTATTTACAGTCGTCCATTCATTAGATGTCAATGACATATTATCTAATTGTGGAACATCAGATATATCTGTTGATACATAAATATCATAAATTCTAGAATCAACCGTACCATGTTCTAACTGTTCCATATTACTTACAACAATATAATATCCTCTGTCGTAATCTTCTCTCACTAGTTTTACTTTTGCCTTTGAGAAATCTGTCCATGTTAGACCATCTTGACTATCTTCTTCGTCCTTCTCATCCTGGTCTTCTGTATCACCAGTTTGTTTTTTTGCTTTTACTGTTACTGCACAAGATGCTGTTTTTCCTTCTACTTCTGCTGTTATTGTTGCTACTCCTTCTGCTACGCCTGTTACTAATCCTGAACTATTTACTGTTGCTATATTTTCTTTGTTGCTTGTCCATGTTACTGTCTCTTTTGAATCTGTTGTTGCTGTTAATTGTACTGTATTTCCAACTTCTATTTCCGCTGTTATTTTATTTAAACCTAAATTAATTTCTTTTGTTCCAACTGAACTATAATGTTTCACATCATAATATGTTCCATCTGAATTAACTAGTTTTACCCATAGAATATAATGTACTTCTCCTGAATATTCTGAAACATCTACTTGAACATTATTATTTATTGCTTCTTCCCAATTTGCTTCTGTATATGTTGTATATAATTCATATACACTATCTAATTTTTCTTCTAATTCAGCTTTTTTACTATCAATTAATTGCTTAGTTGATTCAAATATATTTTGGTAATTTTCATATGCCTCATTAATCTGCTCTTCTGTAGCACTAGCATCTTCCCTTAATCTTTCATACTCATCATATGCCGCATCCCTTTCTGCCTCTACAGTTCTTACACTACTATTGTATTCCTCTACATCTTGGTTATACTCTGACCATGCAGTAGATAATTGATTTTTTTGTGTGCTTGTTATAAATTCATATTGATAATACACTGTGTACCCAGTTCCTACTGAACTGTTTATTGTTATTTTTCCTCCTGTTTCTCTATCTATGGAATATGGTAAATTAATATAATTTTTAGGATCTATTTCCCCACTATATGCCTGTACTACTGTTGGTATAATTAGTAATACAGCTATTAATACACTAATTATTATTCTTTTTATATTTTTTTCTTTCATTTAAACTTCCTCTCTTTTACTTAAGAATTATTTTACATCACTTTTTTAACACAAAAAGTTGATATGTTCTTAAAACACAGTCTGCCTGTGAATTAAATACATATCAACTTTTAATCTGCAATATATTTCACTAATTTGTGAACTTATTTCTTGGTTTATGTACGCGAAATAAGCTGTTTCTTTTAAATTACAGCTCTCTCTCCCTCTCTCTCTCTCTCTCTCTCTCTCTCTACTCTTTCAACGGTTTTGGGGTTTTTCATTTTTTTATCTCCTTTGTTTTTTGCACATTTTTCTTAGAGCCATGCTTTGTTGGCTATTGCTTCTATTTACATTTAATCACATATTTCTATTTTTTTCAATATTTTTTTAAAAATTTCTGTTTTTGTAATATTTTTGTAATATTATGAATTGATTTAATATTAAAGGACGAGCAATGCTCGCCCCTACACGCAAAAAAGAGCATTTTTCAATGCTCTTTTTTGAAAATTTTATCTAATTTAAAACTTCTACATCTACATATCTTACTCCCCATTGTAAAGCTTCTTGATGTGTATCCATGTAGATATCTATTCTATTACCTTGTATCGCTCCCCCTCTGTCCTCTACTGTATATGTTATTCCATTCATTACAACTTTTGTTCCAAAAGCAAATGTGCTAGGCGCTGCTATTGTACGATTTGCTGTAGCTTGTGTTCCAGATGCTGTGATTCCATTTGTTTTACCACAACATTGCATACAAGCACAATATGCAGTTACTTTATATACTCCACTTTGACCAGATATACCAGATGTTCTTGAATATGAACTTCTTGATGTTATTACAGATTTTGTTTGAACTTGTACTATTTTATCAACTGGTTCTTTTATTACTTTTGATGATAATTCTTCTCTGTTTATTTCTTCATTGTCTTTGTAGGTTACTTTATATGTTACTTCTTTTTTTCCATTTTGACCGTATTGTATTATTGCATTTCTTGTTGTTGCAGAACCATTAGAAACATCTTTTGTTATTGTTTCAAAAGGTATTTCTTCTATTATTGTTTCTATTTTTTCTGTAATGTTTTCATATTCTTCAATTAATTGTTCTGTATTTACATCTGTTACAGTATTTTCTGCAATTTTTACTGGTTCATTTCCTTTTAATGTAATTTTTATCTCTTTTGTATTTGTTATATCTGACTCTAATCCTGGTGTTACAGTTTCATTTTCTTCTAATACTATATGATTTTCTTTTAATATTTCTGATACTTTTGTTTTAGAAGTTACTACTGTAATTTCCTGGTTGTTTGAAAATTTTATATTTACACTATTTAGCTTAACATTATCTCCTAATACAGATACCCCTAGTATTATTATAAATATTAAACTTATGAAAATTACTCTTTTTATATTAGAAGATTTTAAATAATTCTTCATATATATATTAAATCCCTCCTTAAAAAGTGACCTCTTATATTATACTATTTTTTTATAAATTTGTCAATTTCTTGTAACAATTTTGTAATATATTTAATATTATTATATGCTACTTGTCTTAAAATATTACTACGGGGACAAGGTTTTTATCGTTTTTATTCGACATAGAATTATTTTTTCTTTAATTTTTCTTTAAAATAAATTCTTATATTTACTTACCATTCAGCCTAGACTTAAATAATATAGATTGCAAATGAGGTCCACCCATGAGTAGCCGGAGGCGTGCGATTATTATTCCAATATTAATTATCGAAGTAGTTAATTAGAAAATAAGTTTTAATAAGCCACGGCTGGAGACCGCAATTAAAATCTATATTATTTAAGTCTAGGCTGAATAGTTATATTTACATATTTATTTTTCTCATATATGTTGCATTTATTTTATTGTTTGTGTTATAATTTCATTGTATAAATTATATATTATAAAGAAAGGTGGTTTCCTATGAGTGTTGGATTAATTATTGGAATTATTGTAGTTGCTCTTATTTTTATAGTTATATCTATATATAACAACTTGGTTTCTTTAAGACAACGTACACAAAATGCTTGGAGCCAAATAGATGTACAATTACAAAGAAGATTTGATTTGATTCCTAATTTAGTTGAAACTGTAAAAGGTTACATGACTCATGAAAATGACGTTTTAACAAAAGTTGCTGAACTTAGAACATCTTGGGCAAACGCAGGAACTGTAAAAGAAAAATCTGAATTAGATACAGCTCTTTCTGGAGCTTTAAAAACTATTATGGCTGTTGCAGAAAATTATCCAGATTTAAAAGCAAATCAAAATTTTGCTCAATTACAAGAAGAATTACAAAATACAGAAAATAAAATATCTTTTTCTAGACAATTTTATAATGACACTGCAACAAAATATAATATTAAATTGGAAACAGTTCCATCTAATATTGTAGCTTCTCTATTTAAATTTAAACCAGCAGATTTATTTGAAGCTGAAAGTGCTGAAGCTAGAAAAAATGTTAAAGTAGATTTTGGTAAATAACATACAACAAAAAAGTGGCATATGCCACTTTTTTTAATATATATTAAAAATTCTTTTTGCATTATTGTATGTAGCTAGAGCTATATCTTCTAATGCCATTTTCTTTACTTCTGCAATTTTTTGTGCAATATATTTTACATTTCTTGAGTCATTTCTTCTTCCCCTTACTGGCTCTGGACTTAAATATGGAGAATCTGTTTCTATTAATATTTTATCTAATGGTATATACTCCAATATTTGTCCTGCATTCTTTGAATTTTTAAATGTTGCAGGTCCTGCAATTGATATATAGTACCCTAATTTTAAAGCTTCTTTTACTAAGTCTAGGTTCAGTGGACAACAATGAAAAATCCCCCTTCTATTACATTCTATCCTATTCTTTAATATATCAATAGTGTCATAAATTGCTTCTCTTGTATGTATTACTATTGGTAAATTCAACTTATTAGCTAATTCTATTTGTTCTATAAATATTTGTTTCTGTTTTTCTTTATTATCCTTATTCCAGTAATAGTCTAATCCTATCTCACCTATTGCTACGACTTTTTCGTTTTGTGCCATTTTTTCTATTATTCTAATGTAATTTTCCTCTAAATTTTCTAAATCATTTGGAGATACTCCTACTGTTGCATATATAAATTCATAACTATTTGCTATTTCTATTGCTTTTTTTGAACTTTCTAAACTGTATCCCGCATTTACTAATTTTGTTACACCTGAGTTGTATATTTCATTTATAATTTCTGCTCTATCATTATCAAACTTCTCATCATTATAATGTGCATGTGAATCAAATAACTCCATTTTTCCCTCTCTATTTTTAAAATTTTAGAGACGGATTTTTCCGCCTCTATTTTATATAATTATATTAATAGTTATAATCATCTAAATAATTTATATTTTCCTCTGTGATATATGCTTCTGATGAAAAGTCTTGTTCTAATTCTCCTTCATATGCATCATATGTTTCCTCTAATGCATCTGCTGATGAGTCTATAATATTATCTGACATATCATAATAAGAAGACATCATCGAATTTACTATTCCATATAAAATCTCATTTTTCTTTACATTCTCTAATATCTCTATCATGTCACTGTCTGTAATTTCGCTTGCTTTTATACTATTTGTTGTATTTCTTTCTTCTATTATTGCATTTTCTTCTACTTTATATTTTACATTTAGTACTAATTCAACTTCTTCTGCATTAATTGAAAGTTTTATTGTTCCTTCATTTTCATTTTGTTCATTAATTACTATACTCATAACTTCTTGTGCTGTTTCAATGCTTTCCTCATATTCGTTAAATAGTACATTTACTACAGTTTCTGTATCACTATTTTTTTCTATAACTATTCCAAATAAAGCTCCTTCAGCTTTAGCTGTTATAGTTGTTTTATTGTCATTTTCTTTATTGTATTCTATTATCATTACTTCTTCATCATACATAAATACTTCTATAGTTGCTTTATTTTCATTTTCTTTGTTAAACTCTATTGACATTTCTTCTTCATCATATGAAAATAGTTTTGCTTCTAATTTCACTATCTCATTATTTAATCCTTTTGTATACATTGAAATTTCAATATAATTTCCTGAATCTTCATCAACATACTCTAGTTCATATTCTAAATCTTCTATTAAATATTGAACTTCCTCATTATATTGATATTCATTAACCTTATTAAGTATTTTCTTTAATAGCTCTAAAAGATCTTTTTCTGATAATTCAAAAGTTGTTTTTCTAACTTTTTCACCATTTACTTCTACTTTTTCTTGTTCCAAATCTAATTTACTAACTTCTTCTATTAAAATTCCTTCAATATCTTTAATTAGTGCATCCATATCTAACTCTGCATTAGTTTCAAATAATGAGTTTAAGTCAATATCTTCTAGACTTAATTCTTCTTCTAATTCATCTGTAAAGTCTATGTATTTACTATATAATTCATTTAAATATACATATACTCTTTCATCTTGTAATAATGCGTCAACACTTATAACTTGTTCACCATCATAAGTTGCTGAAAGATTTTGATTGAAAATCTTTTTGCTTACATCAAATTCTGTAATAGAATTTATTTTTACTGCTTTTATAATTGGATTTATTGCTTTTATTTCTGCCATATCTGAATTTATTTCTCCTGATAATTCAAGTGATATTCTTCCAGAATTGATTTCTTCACTTTGACTCTCTGTTAATTCAAAAGCTTGTTTTATTTTATCTTCTAATATTTTTTCAGGTTTATTTTTACTGTTTAGATAAAATAGAACTCCTCCTACAATTAGTGCTACTAATAAAACAACAATAGCAATTATTATAATTATTTTTTTAGTAGATCTTTTTTTGAAATTTTCTTCCATATAAACTCCCCCTTCAAAATTAAGCGTTATGCTTATTAGTATAATACCATAATAAATTATTGAAAGTCAATATTAATTCACACTATTTTTATTTTGTTAATATAATATTTTACACTTATATTTGGAGGTTTTTTATGGGACTTACAAAAAATTCTACTGGTTCTAAAATTGCTGAACAAGATATTTTTGAAAAAGCTATTGGATGTGATTACACAATTGCAATTGCTGGTAACCCTAATGTAGGCAAAAGTACTGTTTTTAATGGTTTAACTGGAATGCACCAACATACTGGTAATTGGCCACGGAAAAACTGTTTCAAATGCTGCTGGAATATGTGATTTTAACTCTAAAAATTTTCTGTTTGTTGATTTGCCTGGTACATATTCTTTAATGTCTAATTCTCAAGAAGAAGAAATTGCAAGAGATTACATTTGTTTTGGAAACCCTGATGTAACTGTTGTTGTAGTAGATGCAACTTGTCTAGAACGTAACTTAAATTTAGTTTATCAAACATTAGAACTTACATCTAATGTAGTTGTATGCGTTAACCTTTTAGACGAAGCTAAAAAGAAAGGTATTAGTATTGACTTAAACAAGCTTAGCTCTTTATTAGGAGTACCTGTTGTTGGCACAATTGCGAGAAAGCAAAAAACTCTTAATAAACTACTATCTACAATAAATGATGTTGCATCTGGCAAATTAAAGCCTTTACCTAGATTAGTAAGATATTCTGATAATATTGAAAATTGTTTAGATATTCTTTCTAATCCTGTTAAAGATATTTTACCTGACAAGTATAAATATATTAATAGATGGATATCTTTGAAACTTATAGATAATGATTCTAAAATATTAAATTCAATTCAAGAACGTTTATCTTTAAATTTATTTACTAAAGATATTATCGATAAATTAAATATAGTAAAAAATTTGATAAAAGATGTTTCTGATTTCAAAAATAGTCTTGTATATAGCATTATAGCGAAATCTGAAGAAGTTAGTAAAATAGCTAGAAGTTTAAAAACGCAAAATTACAATAATCGAGATAGAAAAATAGACAAAATTTTAACTTCTAAGTTATGTGGAATTCCAATAATGTTACTATTTTTAGGAATAATATTTTGGATTACTATTGTTGGTGCAAATTATCCCTCTCAGATGTTATTTAACTTTTTTAAATATGTTGAACAATACCTAATTACTCGGATTAGATTTTATTAGTTCTCCCATTTGGCTAAAAGAATTACTTGTAAACGGAATATACCAAACTTTGACTTGGGTTGTTTCTGTTATGCTACCACCTATGGCAATATTTTTTCCTTTATTTACTTTTTTAGAAGATTTAGGATACTTGCCCAGAATTGCATTTAACTTAGACAAATGCTTTAAAAAATGCTGCACTTCTGGTAAGCAGGCATTAACAATGTGCATGGGATTTGGTTGTAATGCTGCAGGAGTTATTGGATGTAGAATTATTGATTCTCCAAGAGAACGATTAATAGCTATTTTAACAAATAACTTTGTTCCTTGTAATGGAAGATTTCCTTTCTTGATAACTATGGCTACAATTTTTATTGGAAGCTTTTTTACAAGTTCATTTTCATCCATAGCATCTACAATATCTGTTTTGTTATTAATATTATTAGGAATTTTTTTAACTTTGTTTATATCAAAGTTACTATCTAAAACATTGCTTAAAGGTGTGCCTTCCTCATTTATTTTGGAATTACCTCCATATAGAAGGCCTCAGCTCGGAAAAATTCTAGTTCGTTCATTATTTGATAGAACTCTATTTGTTTTAGGAAGAGCTGTTGCAATTGCAGCTCCTACTGGTTTAGTTATATGGCTTTTTGCTAATATTACCGTTGGAAATATTTCAATACTAACTCATATTGCTAATTTTTTAAATCCTTTTGCAAGATTTCTAGGCCTTGATGGATATATTCTTACAGCATTTATATTAGGATTCCCTGCAAATGAGATTGTTCTACCTATTATATTAATGAGCTATACTGCAAGTGGTGCTTTAGTAAATTTAGAAGATACCGTTTCTATTGGCAAAATACTTATACAAAATGGATGGACTATACTTACTGGAATAAATGCAATGCTATTCTCACTTCTTCATTTTCCTTGTAGCACTACTATTATGACTATAAAAAAAGAAACAAACAGCTGGAAATGGACTATGCTTGCATTCGCCCTTCCTACCGTTTGTGGAATAATTCTTTGTATGATTACAACTGGAATATATAACTTAATATTTTAGATTACTTTTTAAACCGCACGTAAATCGTGCGGTTCTGATTTAGTAATTTCTTCGAAGTTCGGACGTGCTAATAGCACGCCTCTACAATTTTTTTGTTTAATTCTCTGGCAGTCTGCCGTCCCCTTGTATGCTATTGTCTGCCCTTATCTGTAATTTAATTGAATGGAGTATGATATAAAGTATCTTCATATGTTGCACCTTTTAAATAATACACTTCATGGCTTTGTTCATTTATTATATAGATATCTTTGTTTTCTAAAGTTCCTCCTCCATAATTTAAAGTAACATTATTTAAAACCTCTATATTTATTTGATAATAGTTTCCACCCTCATCTCTTGAATTTTCTTCTCCGCCATTTAGCTCTGCACTTGTAATTGAAATTGGCTCACCTTTTGTTGGTATTGTTCCGTTTTTATTATAATATACCATTATTTTGCTTTCTAAGAGCTCTATGTCTGCACACATATAATTATAATTTCTTATGTCTGCTCCTGTATCTATGTTTGCTACAACAATTGTAGCTAATATAGCTAGGATTACTATTATTATCATAAGCATTATTAATGTTACACCTTTTTGATTTTTAAAAAACTTCGTCATTAGTATCATCTCCTATTATTTGCTACTTTTATTTTTACACTTAATTTATAAAAAGTCAAGTACTTTTTACTTATTTATTATACTATATATTTTTCTCTTCATTATATAATTTTTATTTTCTTTAGCCACAACCATCCATAAATATATTATTATTATGAATAGTCCAATATTTTTATATATTAATATTAGAATACTTGATATTGCAGTTATAGTTATCATCAGAATGTTTGATATTTTATTTACTAATGCTTCAGCTTTCTCTTCTGTATTATTAAATTTTATAATAGACTTT
This sequence comes from Clostridia bacterium, assembly GCA_045650705.1. Lineage (GTDB taxonomy): Bacteria > Bacillota > Clostridia > TANB77 > CAG-508 > UMGS1781. Next base: position 1,768 of record JAZRRK010000038.1, on the reverse strand, counting down.
ATTATTCTTCCTCCATCAAGTGGATATATTGGCATTAAATTAAATATAGCTAACAATATATTAGTATTCACTATTAGTTCTTTCGCTTCTATATTTATATTACTAAATATTATTGCAAATAATATATTTATTAATGGTCCTGCAATTGCTATTATAATCTTGTTTTTTTCTGTATTGTGAAAACTCTCAAATATAATCCCTATTCCAAATGGCTGAATTTCTAGTGTTGTTGGCTTAAGTTTTAACAGCATTCCTGTTAGCATATGTGCCAATTCATGAATTAATGCAAAAACCATAAGACAGGTATATATTTTTATTTGCTTTGCAATAATAAAAACTATTATTATTGCAAATATTTGAATATTTATCTTTATTCGCAAATATCTCAACTCCTAGAATTGTAATATCAAATCTGGATCTACATATTGATTATTCCTTCTTATCTCAAAATGTAAATGCGGACCTGTTACATTTCCAGTTGCGCCAACCTCACCTATTTGTTGTCCTTGCGCTATTTGTTCTCCTTCTTTTACATATATATTACTACAATGTGCATATAAAGTACTTATTTCTCCATTTGTTATTTTAACATGATTTCCATAATCTCCTTGTGATGAAACCAATTCTACAGTTCCATCAATAGCAGATATAATTACTGTTCCTGTTACTCTAGCAATATCTATTCCTGTATGATATTTTGGAACTGTTGCAACAGTAGGATTTCTTATTCCAAATCTTGATGTTATTTCCCCTTCTAATGGTTTTACAACAGAAATTGTTGATTTTATATATTCAGCATCTATTTGCATTTGTGTCATGCTACTACTATCTTCTATTGTAGTTTCTTCTACAACCTCGCTGTTTTCTATATTATCTGTTGTGGCAGAAAGTGTTTCTTCTACTAATATTGCATTCTCTTGATTTGCGGTACTTTCCTCTTGTTCTACTTCTTCTTCCTTTTTCATGTATGAATTTATATTATTATATACTTCTTTAATATTAATATCGTACTCTAGTATGTCTGCTATTTTATACATAATATCTTGTGACAATATATCTGGACTTTTCTTTATGGCATAAAAAGATATATAAATGAGTAGGCATACTATGAATTGTGTTAATATCTTTTTTGTGAATTTATTATTTGTACTACTTTTTACATTTACTGTTGCGCTTATTCTATTTTGTGTTTGTAATTTTCTTCTTGCATATACTTCTTCTGCTCGTCTAATTCTTTCATCTTGGCTCAAAATTCTTTCCATAAAAAACACCTCTTAAAATTTGAATACTTTTTTTAAAATATATTCAAAAATTAAAAGGTTAGAACTTGCTTGATTATATACCAATTATCTCTAATATAATATTTATTATTATAATTCCACTCAGAACTTTTGTTAATGTTTTTAATCTTTTATACTTGTTTTCCATTTGTCGTAATGAATAACTTTTTATTTGTTTTTCATGCTCTATTTTAGATAAATAATTACTAATTACCATTTCTGCTTCTTTTACTATATATTCTTTAGAAGTTTCTTTTTGTACTTTATTATCATTATTTTTATTTATTCGTTCTAAAGATTTTATTTTTTTATTATTCTTTAGTATTATAAAAGCTTCCTCTATTAAATTAGATGGTAAATCTTTAAGTACTATCATATTTTTCATTTGGTTTGAATTCATATACTCCCCCTAAAGTTAAATATAATATAATGTTTTCCATTTTTTCCAATCTTATACATATATATTATAATTTTCTATTTAGGTGGTG
>JAZRRK010000037.1:0-79591 GCA_045650705.1 Clostridia bacterium | reverse complement strand
AAATATTCCTAAAATTTAATTTTAAATTTAAATAAACCTTACGGAAATCTGAAATTTAATTAAAAAGTTGCTAAAAAAGTATTGACAAGCCTTATTAAAAATATTATAATATTTCTATTGTAAAAGAGAAGGTTGATTAAGATTAAAAAACTAGTTGCGCAAAAGGTTTTTTAAGAATAAATATATAATCTAGAGTAAGTTGATAAAAAAGAGAGTTTATCAGCCTGCTTTTTTGTTGCCTTTTAAAAGTTAATATAAAAGAGGAATTAATTGCAAGAAAGTGTATATAGCCTTACGGGAATAAAGGCAGGGCCCAAAAGACTATTTAAATACCTTGTGATTTAAGAAGGACTTTTATTATAGTGCTCTACCTGCTAATTTTATAAACAGGGAGTGATTAGTTTGGTAAAAGATATCAAACACGAAAAGTGCGTACGTAAAACGTTCGCAAAAACAGAGGACTCAATAGAGATGCCAAATCTTATTAAAGTCCAAAAAGATTCTTATGACTGGTTTGTAAAAGAAGGTTTAGGAGAAGTATTAAAAGATATTTCACCTATAATCGATTATTCAGGAAACCTAATATTAGAATTTTTTGACTATTATATGGAAGATACAACAAAATATTCCATAGAAGAAGCAAAAGAAAGAGACACAACATATGCAACAAGATTACATGTAAAAGTAAGATTAATTAACAAAGAAACAGGAGAAATCAAAGAGCAAGAAATTTATCTTGGAGATTTTCCACTTATGACAGATACAGGTACTTTTGTTATAAATGGTGCAGAAAGAGTTGTAGTAAGCCAATTAGTACGTTCACCAGGATGTTACTATGCTTTTACATACGACAAAACAGGTAAAAAATTATTCACATCAACAGTAATGCCAATACGTGGTGCATGGTTAGAATATGAAACAGATGCAAATGACGTATTTTATGCAAGAGTTGATAGAACAAGAAAAATACCAGTAACTGCTTTGTTAAGAGCAATAGGCTTGGTTACAGACGAACAAATAACAGAGTTATTTGGAGATGAAAGAAAATTAAAAGCGACATTTGCAAAAGATACAATTAAAACTCAAGATGAAGCTTTAATTGAAATCTATAAAAAATTAAGACCAGGAGAATTACCAACAGCAGATGCTGCAAGAAATCTATTTAGTGGATTATTATTCGACCCTAGAAGATATGATTTAGCAAGAGTTGGTAGATATAAATTTAATCAAAAATTATCATTAGCTACAAGAATTAAAAATCATGTATCCTTTGCTGATATTATAAATCCAGAAACAGGAGAAGTTTTAGTAGAAAAAGATACTAATATAACTCCAGAAGTAGCTAAAGAAATTCAAGATTCAGGAATTAATGTAGTTTACTTAAAAGTAAATGATAAAAAAGTAAGAGTAATAGGAAATGGAACAGTAAATATTCACAAATTTATTACAGATATAGACATCAGTGATTTACATTTTAAAGAAATGGTAAATTATGAAGTATTAAAAAATATTTTAGAAACAACAGAAGAAAAAGATTTAGAAAAAGTAATAAATGAAAGAATAGAAGAATTAGTACCAAAAAATATTGTAACAGAAGATATAATAGCTTCAATAAACTATCTATTAAACTTACAATATGGATTAGGAACAATAGATGATATAGATCATTTAGGAAATAGACGTATAAGATGTGTTGGAGAATTATTACAAAATCAATTTAGAATTGGTTTAACAAGACTAGAAAGAGTTGTAAGAGAAAGAATGACAATACAAGACTTAGATGTTGTAACTCCACAAACATTGATAAACACAAAACCAATAACATCATCAATTAGAGAATTCTTTGGAAGCTCACAATTATCACAATTCATGGATCAAACAAATCCATTATCAGAATTAACACATAAAAGAAGAATTTCAGCATTAGGACCTGGTGGACTATCAAGAGAAAGAGCAGGATTCGAAGTACGTGACGTTCACTATACTCACTATGGAAGATTATGTCCAATAGAATCTCCAGAAGGACCAAACATTGGACTTATATCAGCACTTTCAACATTTGCAATAATAAATGAATATGGATTTGTTGAAACACCATATAGAAAAATAGATCCAAAAACTCATAAAGTTACAGACGAAGTTATATACATGACAGCTGATGAAGAAGATAACTATGCAATAGCACAAGCATCAGAACCAATGGATAAAGATGGTAAATTTGTTAACAAAAAAATTAAAGTAAGATATTTAGATGAAATTATAGAAGTTGAAGCAGATAGAGTAGACTTTATAGATGTATCACCAAAACAATTAGTTTCAGTTGGTGCTGCAATGATACCATTCTTAGAGCATGACGACGCAAACCGTGCATTAATGGGTGCAAACATGCAACGTCAAGCGGTTCCTCTAATGATTACAGATTCACCTATAGTTGGAACAGGTATAGAATACAGAGCAGCGAAAGACTCTGGAACAACAGTTGTTGCTAAAGAAGGTGGAACAGTAGAAAAAGTAACTGGTGACGAAATCGTTATAAAAACAAAAACAGGAATTGATACATATAAATTACGTAAATTCAAGAGAACAAATGGTGGAACATGTATTAATCAAAAACCAATAGTAAGAAGAGGAGAAATAGTTAATGCAAATGATGTAATTGCAGATGGACCTTCTACACAAAATGGAGAAATGGCATTAGGTAAAAACGTACTTATAGCATTTACAACATGGGAAGGTTATAACTATGAGGATGCTATCTTACTAAGTGAAAGACTTGTAAAAGAAGACGTATATACATCAATACATATTGAAGAATATGATTGTGAATGTAGAGACACAAAATTAGGTGCAGAAGAAATTACAAGAGATATTCCAAACATTGGAGAAGACAGCTTAAAAGACCTAGATGATAGAGGAATAATAAGAATTGGTGCAGAAGTAAGACCAGGAGATATATTAGTAGGTAAAGTTACTCCAAAAGGAGAAACAGAACTTACTTCAGAAGAAAAATTATTAAGAGCAATATTTGGTGAAAAATCAAGAGAAGTAAGAGATACATCATTAAGAGTACCACATGGAGAAGCAGGAACAATAGTAGATGTAAAAATATTTACAAGAGAAAATTCAGATGAATTAGCACCTGGAGTAAATCAAGTAACAAGAGTATATATTGCTCAAAAAAGAAAAATATCTGTTGGAGATAAAATGGCAGGACGTCATGGAAACAAAGGTGTTGTTTCAAGAATATTACCAGTAGAAGATATGCCATTTATGCCAGATGGAACACCAGTAGATGTTGTATTAAACCCATTAGGTGTACCTTCACGTATGAACTTAGGTCAAGTTTTAGAGGTTCACTTAGGAGCAGCAGCAAGACTATTAGGAATGAAAGTTGCAACACCAGTATTTGATGGTGCATCAGAAGAAGATATAGAAAATCTATTAAAAGAATCTGGACTAACAGCAGATGGAAAAACAATACTATATGATGGAAGAACAGGAGAACCATTTGATAAGCCAATTACAGTTGGTGTAATGTATATGTTGAAACTTCACCACTTAGTAGACGATAAGATACATGCTCGTTCAACTGGACCATACTCATTAATTACACAACAACCTTTAGGAGGTAAAGCACAATTTGGTGGACAACGTTTTGGAGAAATGGAAGTTTGGGCACTAGAAGCATATGGTGCAGCTTATACTCTACAAGAAATGTTAACAATCAAATCTGACGACGTTGTAGGAAGAGTAAAAACGTACGAAGCAATAGTTAAAGGTGAAAATATTCCAGAACCAGGAGTTCCAGAAGGATTTAAAGTATTAATAAAAGAACTACAAAGTATAGGTTTAGATGTTCGTCTATATTCTAAAGATAATAAAGAATTAGAATTAACAGAAAATATAGATGACGGAATAGACTTTAACCTAGAAGAAAATAAACCATTAGTAACAGAAGAGGAACTAATAGAAGAGGAAGAACCATTAGATACAGACATGTTACTAGATGAAGAAGATACAATAGAAGATGACGACATGATGATGGACGAAGACGATGACATTGATATTTTCGATAACGAATTAGCAGAAGACAACATGGAAAACGACGATGACTCATACGAAGAGTAATTATAGGGGCGGCTAGTTGCCGTCCGTGATAAAATAATTAAATAAAACATTGCAAATTCACAAAATGACAGGAAGGAATTGTTCGAGCAGTGTATATTTTGTAAATTAGGTAATGTGCAAAGACGGAAAATGTAGGGGCGAGCATCGCTCGTCCGTACTCGAAGAATTTGCTAAAAAAGTGAAGAGTGAATAATGAATAGTTAATAGTGAAGAGTACAAAATGCTTCGCATTTTGAAGGAGGGAGAGAACTTCAATGGAAAATAATCAAAAACAAGACGAATTAGAGATATTTGATAAAATTCAAATAGGATTAGCATCAGATGAAAAAATAAGAGAATGGTCAAAGGGAGAGGTAAAAAAACCTGAGACAATCAATTATAGAACATTAAAACCAGAAAAAGATGGATTATACTGTGAAAAAATATTTGGACCTACAAAAGATTGGGAATGTCATTGTGGTAAATATAAAAGAGTAAGATATAAAGGTATAATTTGTGATAGATGTGGTGTAGAAGTAACAAAATCAAAAGTAAGACGTGAAAGAATGGGACATATTGAACTTGCAGCACCAGTGGCACATATTTGGTATTTCAAAGGAATTCCAAGTAGAGTAGCATTAATATTAGATATATCTCCAAGAAGTGTAGAAAAAGTTATATACTTCGCAGCATATGTAGTTACAGATAAAGGAACATCAGGATTAACAGAAGGACAAATATTAACAGAAAAAGAATATCATGATGCAGAAGAAAAATATGGAAAAAATTCATTTGTAGCACAAATGGGTGCAGAAGCAATAAAAGCACTATTGCAAAAAGTAGACTTACAAAAATTATCAGATAGACTAAAGAAAGAAATAGCAGAATCTAGTGAACAGAAAAAAGCAAAACTAATAAAAAGATTAGATACAGTAGAAAGCTTTTTACTATCTGGAAACAAACCAGAGTGGATGGTATTAAATGTTATACCAGTAATTCCACCAGATATTAGACCAATGGTTCAATTAGATGGAGGAAGATTTGCAACATCAGACTTAAATGATTTATATAGAAGAGTACTAAATAGAAATAACAGATTAAAAAGATTATTAGAATTAGGAGCACCAGAGATAATTGTTAGAAATGAAAAGAGAATGTTACAAGAATCTGTTGATGCCCTAATGGATAATGGAAGACGTGGAAGACCAGTAACAGGAGCTGGAAATAGACCATTAAAATCATTATCAGATATGTTAAAAGGAAAACAAGGACGTTTTAGACAAAACTTACTTGGAAAAAGGGTTGACTATTCAGGACGTTCAGTTATCGTAGTAGGACCAGAACTTAAAATATATCAATGTGGATTACCAAAAGAAATGGCAATAGAGTTATTCAAATCATTTGTAATGAAAGTATTAGTTGCAAGCGGGTTAGCTCATAACATTAAAAGTGCTAAAAGAATGGTAGAAAAATTAAATCCAGAAGTATGGGGAATATTAGAAGAGGTTATAAAAGACCACCCTGTAATGTTAAACCGTGCTCCAACACTACATAGATTAGGTATTCAAGCATTCGAACCAGTATTAGTAGAAGGAAGAGCATTAAAACTTCATCCATTAGTATGTACAGCTTTCAACGCTGACTTCGACGGTGACCAAATGGCAGTTCACGTTCCATTATCACCAGAAGCACAAGCAGAAGCAAGATATTTAATGTTATCAGTAAATAACTTATTGAAACCACAAGATGGTAAACCAGTAACGGTTCCAACACAAGATATGATTTTAGGAAGTTACTATTTAACAATGGAAGTAGCTGGAGAAAAAGGAGAAGGTATGTACTGCATAGACGAAGACGAAGCTATGATGGCATACCAAAATGGAGACTTAGGACTTCATGCAAAAATAAAAGTTAGAAGAACAAAAGAAATAGAAGGAGAAATTGTAACAAAAACAATAGAAACAACAGTTGGAAGATTAATATATAATCAAGGAATCCCACAAGATTTAGGATTTGTAGATAGAAGCAATCCAGAAAATGCATTTGAATTAGAAATAAACTTCCCAGTTATGAAGAAAAATTTAGGAACTATTATAGCAAAATGTATAGATAAACATGGATTAAATGTTTCAGCAGAGTTATTAGACTATATAAAAGCAACAGGTTTCAAATATTCAACAAAAGGTGCTATAACAGTGTCAGTTGCTGACGTTGCAGTTCCAGAAGCAAAAAAAGAAATCTTAGCAAATGCAGAAGCAGAAGTAGAGAATATAGCAAAACAATACAAACGTGGTTTAATTACAGATGATGAAAGATATGAGTCAGTAATTAAAGTTTGGGAAAAAGCAACAGGTGATGTAACAGATGCAATGAAAGACAATTTTGATGAACTAAATCCAATATTCATGATGGCACAATCAGGAGCAAGAGGTAATATGAATCAGTTACGTCAGATTGCAGGTATGCGTGGACTTATGGCAAATACATCAGGTAAAGCCGTTGAAATTCCAATCAAAGCATGCTTTAGAGAGGGATTAGACGTTCTAGAATACTTCATTTCATCACACGGTGCTAGAAAAGGTTTAGCAGATACAGCATTAAGAACAGCCGACTCTGGATATTTAACAAGAAGATTGGTTGATGTTAGCCAAGACATAATAGTAAGAGAAGAAGATTGTGGAACAGAGGAATATATTGAAATAGAAGACATTAAAGATGGAAATCAAATAATAGAAAAATTACATGAAAGATTAGTAGGAAGATTCCCATATGAAGATATTAAAGATCCACAAACAGGAGAATTAATAGTAGATAAAGATACATTAATATTACCAAACATAGCAGATAAAATAATAGAAGCTGGAATTACAAAAGTAAAAGTACGTTCAGTTTTAGGATGCCATACAAAACATGGTGTATGTAGTAAATGCTATGGTATGGGATTAGCAACAAGAAAAATAGTAAATATAGGAGAAGCAGTTGGAATTATAGCTGCACAATCAATTGGTGAGCCTGGTACACAGCTTACAATGAGAACATTCCATACAGGTGGTGTTGCAGGAGGAGATATTACACAAGGTCTTCCAAGGGTTGAAGAGTTATTTGAAGCTAGAAAACCAAAGGGATTAGCAGTAATTTCTGAAATAAATGGAACTGTAAAAATAGAAGACTCTAAGAAGAGAAAAGAAGTTACAGTAACAGGTGAAGATGACTCAAAAACATATACAATAAGCTTTGGATCTAAACTAAGAGTAAAAAATGGAGACTATATAAAAGCAGGAGATCCTATAACAGAAGGAACAATAAATCCAAATGAAATATTAGCAATAAAAGGACCAGAGGGAGTATTTGAATACTTAACATCAGAAGTACAAAAAGTTTATAGAAACCAAGGTGTTGATATAAACGACAAGCATATTGAAATTATATCTAGACAGATGTTAAAGAAAATAAAGATTGAAGATAGTGGAGACACTAGCATGTTTGTTGGTTCATTAGTTGATATTAATGAATTTAATGAAGAAAATAAAAATATTGAACAAGAAGGAAAAATGCCTGCAAAAGGTCAAAGGGTATTATTAGGAATAACAAAGGCATCATTAGCAACAGAAAGCTTCTTGTCAGCAGCATCTTTCCAAGAAACAACAAGAGTATTAACAGAAGCAGCAATAAAAGGAAAGAGAGATTCATTAATAGGACTAAAAGAAAACGTAATCATAGGAAAATTAATTCCAGCAGGAACAGGACTAACAATGTATAGAGACAAAAATATAACAACAGGAAATGAAGCAACAGAAGAATAGTAAAAAATCCTCGGCAAAGCCGGGGATTTTTAGTGAATAATGAATGCTAGGAGGAGATAATTTATGAAATTAAACATAGTTTTAGTTGAACCAGAGATACCACAAAATACAGGAAATATAGCAAGGACTTGTGCAGCAATAGGTGCAAAGCTACATTTAGTAAGACCTCTTGGATTTAGTATAGATGAAAAACAAGTAAAAAGAGCGGGGCTAGATTATTGGGACAAATTAGAAATAGAAGAACATAATAATTTTAAAGAATTTTTAGAAAAATATAAACCAGAAGAAAATAATATGTATTTTATAACAACAAAAGGGACACATTGCTATTCTGATATAGACTATTCAAAAATGGAAGAAGTATTTGTTCTATTTGGCAAGGAAACCAAAGGTTTACCAGAAGATGTATTAAAAAAATATATAGAAAAAACAGCTAGAATACCAATGCGACCTACACTTCGTTCACTAAACTTATCAAATTCAGTAGCGATAGTGGCTTATGAAATATTTAGACAAAAGAATTTCGAAGAATTGCAGGAAATAAGTAGTTATTTACAATAAATAATTGAATAAATTTACTGGAAATATTTGACAAAAACTAATAAAGGTGCTATAATAAAAACCTCTAGGCAGTGCCTAGTTGATATATGAGGGAATGTCTCGAAAGGGGCATTCCGAAAAAAGAGCTGGGAGTTAATAAATTCCCAGCTTGCACTTTTTTAATAATTAATTGTTCCAAAATGCCTTATAAGCTTTATAAGCTTCATATATGTCAAATTTGCTTGTAACTTCATAAGGAGAATGCATTGATAATACTGGAACGCCACAATCTATTACATCTACACCTTTATTTGCTAAAATGTAGGCAATTGTTCCGCCTCCACCAGTATCAACTTTTCCAAGCTCACTTACTTGATAAGAAATATTATTAGATTCAAAAATATTTCTTATAGTAGCAACATATTCTGCATTTGCATCAGAAGCACCAGATTTACCACGAGCTCCTGTATATTTATTAAGTCCAATTCCTTTTCCTAAATATGCAGCATTATTTCTCTCAGATACAGAAACATAAATAGGATCTAAACCAGCATCAACATCTGCTGAAAGCATTTTAGAATTACAGAACACTTTGTCTAATAGATTAGGTCTATTAGTATTAGTTTTATTTAATAACTCAGAAACAAAAGTATCAAATACATGTGATTCCATACCAGTATTTCCCATACTTCCAATCTCTTCTTTATCCGCAAAGATACATATAGCAGTTTTTGAAGGATTTTCAATATTTAAAAGAGCTCTTAAAGATGTATAAGCACATACTCTATCATCTTGACCGTATCCAGCTACCATACTCTTATCAAATCCTAAACTTCTTGCTTTAAAAGCAGGAACTAACTCAAGTTCAGAGCTTACAAAATCTCTTTCTGTAATGCCATATTTGTCATTCAAAATTTTCAATATGTTTAATTTAACTCTTTCAGATATTTTTTCATCCCCTACAGGAATGCTACCAATTAATAGATTTAAATCTTCTCCAGAAATACCATCTTTTAATTTCTTTTCCATTTGCTCTTGTGCTAAATGAGGCAAAAGGTCTGTAATAGTGAATATAGGATCAGAATCATCTTCTCCAATATTAACTTTAATTTTTTCCCCATTAGCTTTAACTATAACTCCGTGAATACTTAGAGGTATTGTAGTCCATTGATATTTTTTTATACCTCCATAATAATGTGTTTTAAAGAATGCAAAACCGGTATCTTCATAAAGAGGATTTGGTTTTAAATCTAATCTTGGAGAATCTATATGAGAGCCAATTATATTTAATCCGGCTTCAATAGGTTTAGCTCCAATAATTGCACAATAAACAGATTTTTCTCTATTAACATAGTAAATTCTATCTCCAGGAACTAAAATCATTTTATCTTTTAAATCGACAAAACCATTTTTTTGTAAAATCTCTACGATAAATTCAGTTGCTTCTCTTTCAGTTTTACTTTTATTAAGAAAATGAATAAATTCATCACTAAACTTACTTATATCTTGTTTAGATTCATCAGATAAAGAATCCCAACCATATTTTTTATTATCAAATAAAAAATCCTTTAACTTTTCAGTTTCATTCATAAACAAACCACCTTCCATATTAATATACAATATAATATAACCTTTTTTAAAATTTGTAAACAGAAAATGGAAAAAATATTGAATAAAAAAATTCATTATGATAAACTTTTTATAAATACATTATTAGCCTAAACTTTAATTAATATAGATTGCAAACGAGGTCGACCCCATGAGTAGCCGGTAGGCGTGCAGTTATTATTCCAATAGTAGTTATCGTAGTATTAAATTAAAGAAAAGTAGGCAATAAACCGCGTCTGGAGACCGCAAGTTAAAATCTATATTAAGTAAGGTTTAGGCTAACATAAAGATTAAAAAAACAGAATATACATATACAAGGTGATTTCAAAAATGAAAATAAAAAAGTTTTTAGTAATAATATTATTAACTATAATACTTAGTTTTAATGTTACTAGTTTTGCTCAAGAAGAAGATCCAGATGCATGGGATTACACATGGCTAGATGAAGCATTACAAGAATCTCAAAAAGATGAAGAACCATCAATATTATCAAGATATGCCGTAATATATGATAGGTCTTCTGGAACTGTACTATGGGGAAAAGATGAAAATACTCCTGTGCCAATGGCAAGTACAACTAAAATAATGACATCAATAGTAATGTTAGAACAAATAGGAATAGACCGATTGAACGAAGAAGTAATTGTGGATAAAGAAGCAGCGAATACTATAGGTTCAAGATTAGGTTTACATACAGGAGATAAAATAACATACAATGATTTGTTATATGGACTAATGCTATGTTCAGGGAATGATGCAGCAGTTCAAATAGCCATAAGTGTATCAGGGAGTGTAGAAAATTTTGCAGAGCTTATGAACAACAAAGCAGAGCAATTGGGATTACAAAATACCCACTTTATAACTCCACATGGACTAGATAGAGATAACCATTATACAACTGCATTAGAATTAGCAATAATTACAGATAATGCACTTAATAATCCAAAAATATCAGAAGTAGTAAATACTAAGCAATATACAGTAACAATAAACGGATATCCAAAAACAATATCAAATACAAATGAGCTTTTAGGATATTTAGATGGAGTAAATGGAGTAAAAACAGGATATACAAGTAAAGCTGGCAGATGTTTAGTAACATCAACTAATAGAGATGGATTCGAAATAATAACAGTTGTACTAGGTGCAGATACAAGAAAAATAAGGACACAGGATTCTATAAAACTTATAGAATATGCATATAAAAATTATAAATTAGTTAATATAGAGGAATTAGTTGCAAGTGAATACGAAGCTTGGTGTAACACAAATGAAAAGAGAATAAGAGTAGAGAAAGGCGTAACAAGGCAACCAGAAATATACATAGAAAATGAAAGATACATAATGTATCCATTGAAAGAAAATGAGAACATAACATTAGATTCAACTGCAATAATAGAATTTGAAGCACCAGTTTTAGCAGATACAGAAGTTGGAAAGATAATAGTAAGAAAGGGAGATATGATAATAGATGAAATATCAATAAAGACAAAAGAAACAATAGAGAAAAAAGGTGTATTGCATTACTTTTTTGAAATAATGCAATTATTAAAAATAGTAATTTAAGTTAGTAGGTAACGAAAGTTGCCTTTTAATTTTATATGATTATTAAGAAATTTTTTATAAAAAGTGATGTATATTTAAAAAATATATATTATAATAGTATATGTAGTAAAATAAAAATAGGAGGAAACCATATGGATTGTAATTGTAATTGTGGAGCAAACCACAAAGATGAGAAGATTGAAGAGGTCCTATCTAAATATGAAAAAGATAAAAGTAATTTAATTCAAGTATTAAACGAAGTACAAGAAGCTTATGGTTATATACCAAAACATGCACAGCTAGCTATTTCAGAGCATTTAGGTCTAACAATGGCAGAAGTTTATGGAGTAATAACATTTTACTCAAGATTTACTTTAAAACCAAAGGGAAAATACAATGTAGCAGTATGTTTAGGAACTGCCTGCTTTGTAAAAGGTTCAGAACAAGTATTAGATAGACTAAAAGAAAAATTGGGTATAGATGTTGGAGAGACAACACCAGATGGAAAATTTTCAATAGAAGCAACGAGATGTATTGGTGCATGTGGTTTAGCTCCTGTATTCACAGTAAATGATGAAGTATATGGTAATGCAACTCCGGAGTTATTAGATAGAGTTATTGAGGAATATAAATCAAAGATTGAATAGACCTCCCTTAATAAGGGAGGTGGCAGACCGAAGGTCTGACGGAAGGTTCTTTATTAATTAGTTAAAGAACCCCAGTCGCTTCGCGACAGCCCCCTTATTAAAGGGGCTTTAGATTATAGAAAGGACGTGTATTTATGAAATCTTTACAAGAAATACATGAAATTAGAGAATCAAAAAGAGCAGAACTGGATTTAAGAGTAAATTTAAAAGCAAATACGAAAGAAAAACACATATTAGTATGTCGTGGAACAGGTTGTACATCTTCAAAATCACCAAAAATAATAGAAACATTTAGAAAAATATTAGAAGAAAAACATATAGAAAATGTAAAAGTAATACAAACAGGATGTTTTGGACTTTGTGCAAAAGGCCCAATAGTAATAATCAGACCAGAAGATGTGTTTTATGCACATTGTACACCAGAAGATTGTGAAGAAATTATTAACACACATATAGTAGAAGGAAAAATTGTAGAAAGATTACTATGTAAAGATATAGATGAAACTACAGTAAAGAGATTAGATGAATTAAACTTCTATAAAAAGCAAAAGAGAATTGCACTTCAAAACTGTGGGATAATAGATCCAGAAAATATTGATGAATATATTGCATTTGATGGATATAAAGCATTAGAAAAGGTATTGTTAGAAATGAAACCAGAGGATGTTATAAGAGAAGTTTTAGATTCAGGGCTTCGTGGAAGAGGTGGAGCAGGATTCCCAACAGGTAAGAAATGGGAATTTACAAGAATAGCAAAAGGAACTCAAAAATATGTAGTATGTAATGCAGATGAGGGAGATCCAGGCGCATTTATGGATAGAAGTATATTAGAAGGTGACCCACATTGTATTGTAGAAGCAATGATGATTGCAGGATATGCAATAGGAGCAAATAAAGGATACATCTACGTTAGAGCAGAATATCCTATAGCAGTACATAGATTCCAAACAGCTATAGACCAAGCAAAAGAATATGGAATATTAGGTAAAAATATATTCGGAACAGATTTTGAATTTGACCTAGAAATACGTTTAGGCGCAGGAGCATTTGTATGTGGAGAAGAAACAGCATTACTAGAATCAATAGAAGGAAAAAGTGGACGCCCACGTTTAAAACCACCATTTCCAGCAAATGCAGGCCTATTTATGAAGCCAACATTAATAAACAATGTTGAAACATATGCAAACATAACAAAAATTATTTTAAATGGAGCAAAATGGTATTCAAACATAGGAACTGAAACTTCAAAAGGAACAAAGGTATTTGCATTAGGTGGAAATGTTGTAAATGTAGGATTAGTAGAAGTTCCAATGGGAACAACTTTAAGAGAAATCGTATTTGATATAGGCGGAGGAATTCCAAATGGTAGAGAATTTAAAGCTGCACAAACAGGAGGACCTTCAGGAGGATGTATACCAGAAGAACATTTAGATACACCAATAGATTATGAATCATTAGCAAAAATAGGTTCAATGATGGGGTCTGGTGGATTAATAGTAATGGATGATTCTAAATGTATGGTAAACTTAGCAAAATTCTACTTAGGATTTACAGTAGATGAAAGCTGTGGAAAATGTACACCTTGTAGAATAGGTACAAAAAGAATGCTTGAAATGTTAGAAAGAATTACAGAAGGAAAAGGTGAAGAGGGAGATATAGAAAAACTTGAAAAATTAGCCCAAACTATAAAAATGACATCTGTATGTGGACTAGGTCAAACAGCTCCAAATCCAGTATTAAGCACATTACATTATTTCAAAAACGAATACATAGAACACATTGAAAACAAAAATTGTCCAGCAGGAGAATGTAAAGCATTAAAGAAAATGCAAATAAATTCAGAAAAATGTAAGAGATGTGGATTATGTGCTAAACAATGTCCTGTAGGAGCAATTGTTGGTAATAGAGAAGAAGGATTTAAAATAGATACAGAAAAATGTATTAAATGTGGATTGTGCGCTAGTAAGTGCCACTTCAAAGCTATTTAATGCCTAGTCGAATGAAAAGCGGCATCTTGCATCTTTCCTGAGCATATACCACTTTTGCTTCGACTCAATAAAATAATTAATAAGAGGAGTGAAATAATAAAATGGCAGAATTAATAAAACTAACAATAGACGGTAAAGAGGTAGAAGTAGAGAGAGGAACTACCGTATTACAAGCAGCAAGAAAAGCAAATATAAATATTCCAACACTATGTTTCTTGAAAGAAATAAATGCTGCAGGAGACTGCAGAATGTGTATAGTAGAGATAGAAGGAAGAAGGGGATTTGTTCCATCATGCATAACCCAAGCTGAAGATGGAATGAATGTAAAAACAGACACACCAGAGCTAAATGATTCAAGAAGAATAATGTTAGATTTAATATTATCAACACATAACAGAGATTGTTTAACTTGTGTAAGAAACGGAAACTGTGAATTACAGACACTATCTGAAAAATTTGGAGTAACAAATATAGAATATGAAGGCCAAAAAGTGGAACCAACAATAGATGAACTATCACCATCAATTGTCAGAGATAATAGTAAATGTATAATGTGTAAAAGATGTGTAGCAGCATGTAAGAATATACAAAAAGTATCAGCAATAGATGTTGCTGGACGTGGATTTGAGTCAAGAATTGCTGCAGAAAATGATGAAAGTTTAAATAATGTAAACTGTACATTTTGTGGACAATGTATAAATGCATGTCCAGTAGGTGCTTTAAAAGAAAAAGACGAAACCCAAACTGTATGGAGAAAAATAAGAGATAAAGATACTTATGTTGTTGTTCAAACAGCACCAGCAGTAAGAGCAGCATTAGGTGAAGAATTTGGATATCCAATAGGAACATCAGTAACAGGTAAAATGGTAACAGCATTAAAGAGAATAGGGTTTGATAAAATATTTGATACAAACACAGCAGCAGATTTAACAATAATGGAAGAAGCAAATGAATTAATAGAAAGATTACAAAATGGTGGAATATTACCAATGATAACATCATGTAGCCCAGGATGGATAAGATATATTGAAATGAATTATCCAGACCAAATAGAACATTTATCTAGCTGTAAATCACCACACCAAATGTTTGGAGCAATATTAAAATCATACTATGCAGAAAAAGAAGGAATAGACCCTAAAAAAATGTATGTAGTATCAGTAATGCCATGTGTAGCTAAGAAATTTGAAAAAACAAGAGAAGAAATGAAAAACGATGAATTAGAAAATGTAGATAGTGTTATAACAACACGTGAGCTTGCAAGAATGATAAAACAAGCAAATATAGACTTTAAAACATTAGAGGATTCAGAATTCGATGATCCAATGGGAGAGGCAACAGGAGCAGGAGCAATATTTGGAACAACAGGTGGAGTAATGGAAGCAGCATTAAGAACTGCATACGAAACAATAACAGGAAAAGAATTAGCAAAACTAGACTTTGAAGAAGTTAGAGGTAAAAAAGGTGTAAAGAAATCTACTGTAAAAATAGGAGAGACAGAAGTGAAAGTTGCAGTAGCACATGGATTAGCAAATGCTCAAAGCATATTAGAAGAAATAAAAGCAGGAAAAGCAGACTATCAATTTGTAGAAATAATGGCATGTCCAGGAGGATGCGTAATGGGTGGTGGTCAACCAATAGTAAGCTCAAAAATAAGAAATGATATAGATGTAAGAGCAAAGAGAGCAGAGGCACTTTATACAATAGATGAAAAGAGCACTATAAGAAAATCACATGAAAACCCAGCAATCAAAAAACTATATAAAGAATATCTAGAAAAACCAGGAAGTCACAAAGCACATGAATTATTACACACAACATATAAGAAAAGAGAAAAATATGTAGACTAATAAAATGCGTCCCAATGGGACGTATTTTTTGCTAAAAACTCACTCTCGCGATTAAATAATATAAATTTTAACTTGCGGTCTCCATCCGCGGTTTATTAACGTTCTTCTTCTAATTGACTATTACGAGAACTATTATTGTAATTATAATTGCACGCCTCCGGCTACTCAAGGGTCGACCTCGTTTTCAATTTATATTATTTAATCGCGAGAGTGAGTATATAAATAAGATATGAGTTCTTAAATAAAACAAATACGAATAAAATTACTATTATGATAATTTTTAAAAAGAATAAAATAATTATAATAGGAATATTATTAATGTTTGGAATAATTTTAAGTATGCATAAACCACAGGAGAACATATCAATACAAACAAGTTCTAGAAATTCAGAATATAAAATACTTGTAGATGTTGAAGAATCCAAACTATATTTATTTCAAGACAATGAATTAATAAAAACATATAAATGCTCAGGAGGAAAGTGGTCAACCCCATCCCCAATAGGAACATGGACAATAATATCCAAAGCTAAATGGGGAGAAGGGTTTGGAGGAAGTTGGATGGGATTAAATGTACCATGGGGACAATTTGGTATACATGGAACTTTAGAGCAAGGGTCACTCGGTTGGGCAAGTTCACATGGTTGCATAAGAATGGAAAATAGTGAGGTAGCCGAACTATATAAAATCATACCAATAGGAACAAAAGTAACTATAATAGATGGACCCTATGGAGCATTTGGTAAGGGTTTTAGAATTTTAAAATCAGGAATGTATGGTTCAGATGTATTGGAAATACAGAAAAGGTTAAAAAAATTAGGACTTTTTACTGGTACTCCAAATGGAAAATTCGGTTCAGCAACAGAAGAGGCAATAAAGAAATATTGTAGTGCTAATAACTTGTATGTAAGAAAAACAATAGATGTAGAATTACAAAAACATATGGGATTCAATCTTTTTGAATAAATTTATGACAAAAGTTTGCAAAAAATGAGAATATATGCTAAAATATTAAATAGGTATATCTATAAATAGGAGGTATAATTATGGACGAAAAAGAAAAAAGAGAAACATTAGAAGTATTTAATAAGATTTTAGATTTAAAATATGAATCAGAGGAATTGATTGAAAAAGCAGACGACTTAATAGAAAGATGCGAAATGGAAATAAAGAAAGTAGAGGAGGAATAATATGAATTTAGAGGATTTAAATAATGAATATCTAAGACTTAAAAATGCAACAACAAAATATAAAACAAATCTAGAAAAAGAAGAAAAAGATTTAGAAGTAGCAGAAAAGAATAAAGAAACAGCAGAAAACAACCTAAAAACAGCAAAAACAAATTCAGAAAAGAAGAGATATCAAACAGATCTAAATAATGCAATAACAGAATTAAACGATATAAAGTTTAGAATTGAAATGGTAAAAAATTTACTAGAAAGAAATAAAGAAGATATTGATAATGTGATAGAATATGTAAAAGCAATGCCAGAAGTTAAAGAACAATGTAGTAGAGCTATAGATATAAAAACAGAAAGACAAATTAAAAAATTTGAAACTCAAAAGAAAGAGCAAGAAGAAAAGAAAGCAAATTTAGAACAATTAAAGAATATGATAGGAAAACATCCCCAAGCTACTGTGATTGTTAATACAATTGAAAATAAATCTTTTGAAATCAATAAAAAAGAAAGTGAAATTAAAGATATTGATGCAAAGTTATCGAAGTTAGATCCAGCAGATTCAAACTATGCTACAGATAAAGCTAAACTAGACTCAGATAAAGCAAAGTTAGAAGGAGAGCATAAAACATTAGTTGGAGAAAGACAAGTAGAAAGAAATAATTTGAAAAAATTATTTAATAATCCAAAATATAATGAGGCAATAGATAATTTGACTACTAGATCTGCTTTAGATAAAAGTATAAATAATTGTGAAAGATTAGTTAGAAGAAGTGAAAATAAAATACATGATTATACTTATGCGAAAGACTCATTATATAATACAAATAATATAAATAATATAAATAATACAAATCTTACTCAAACTCAATCAAAATGGGAAGCATTTAAAAGTTTATTTACAAAAAGAGGCGCAGGAGATCCTAGTAGATGGGAAACATTTAAGAGCTTATTTAAAAAACAACCAGCCTTACCAGTGCCAACAACAACAACTACTACTACAGTACAAAAATCTTTTAAAGATGAAATTAAGCTAGATGACAATATAATGAAAAATGAAGTTGTTCAAGAAATATATAATGAAACTTTTAAGAGTAAGGTTGAAGAGGGAAAGAATGAAAGGTAAAAAATATTCGGCAAATATATGTTAACAGAAAAATATAATTATGGTAAATGGGTAGCTGAGTCGAGCTACCCATTTTATATAAAAAATTTATTTTTGAAGCAACTGATTTTTTAACCCGTTGACAATTTCTGTAATTCATTATATAATATTAAATAATTGTATAAAATTAGGAATAATCTTAGTAACAAGAGAAAGGAGTAAGTGAAACAAGAGAATGATTTCACTGTTAGTACTAGTAGTACTTATTTTAATAAATGCTTTTTTCGCCGCATCAGAAATAGCATTTATATCTTTAAATGATGCAAAAATAGACAGACAAGCAAAAGATGGAAATAAAAAGGCAAAGAAAATTAAAAAAATGCTTAAAGAACCAAGCAAATTTTTATCAACAATACAAGTAGGAATTACACTTGCAGGATTTTTATCAAGTGCATTTGCAGCAGATGCATTTGCAAGCGAATTAGCACCAAATCTAAATAGCATAATTACGTTAGGAATAGAGACATGGGAAACTATATCAATAGTTATAATAACAATGATTCTTTCATACTTCACAATTGTATTTGGGGAATTGGTACCTAAAAGAATAGGAATGAAAAACCCAGAAAAAATAGCTTTTGGAGCAGTAGGAGTAATTAGAATTATACACATCGCAACATCTCCAATTGTTAATTTCTTGAATTTTTCAACAAATGCAATATGTAAATTATTAGGAATAGGACCACAAGATGAAGAAACAGTTACAGAAGAAGAAATAAGAATGATGGTTGATGTTGGAGAAGAAAAAGGCTCAATTGAAGAAGAAGAAAGAGAATTAATAAATAACGTATTCGAATTTAATGATAAAACTGTATCAGAAGCAATGATACATAGAACAGAAGTATATGCAATAGATGTAACATCTAAAATAGAAGATATTTTATCAGATTTAAAAGAATATAAATATAGCAGAATTCCAGTATATGAAGAAAACATTGATAATATAGTTGGAGTATTATTTATAAAAGACTTATTAGCACAAGTATACTCTAAAAAAGAAGTAAAAATAAAGAAAATAATGAGAGATGCATATTTTGTATCAGAAGGAAAGCCAATAAACGAGTTATTTAAAGAAATGCAAAAGAATAAACAACAACTAGCTATTGTAGTAGACGAATATGGTGGAACAGCAGGAATAATAACAATGGAAGACATGATAGAAGAAATTGTTGGTAATATCTTCGATGAATATGATGATGTAGAAAAAGAGTATGAAAAAATTGATGATAATACTTTTATGATAGATGGAAGTGTAAGTATATATGACTTAAGAAAAATATTAGAAGTAGATATTCCAGAAGGCGATTATGATACATTATCTGGCTATCTAATAGAACTATTAGGTAGAATACCTGAAGATGATGAAAAACCAGAAATTGAAACAAAATTAGTAACTTATAAAATAGAAGAATATGAAGAAAAAAGAATTCTTTGGGTAAAAGCATGCAAAAATCAAGTAGAAGAACTAGAAAACAAAGATGATGAAGAAGATGATGAATAAAATTAGGGGCAGGTTTAAACCTGCCCTAGTTTAAAATAAAAGCAAGGGAAAAGACAAGGGGACGTTCCTTTTGTCTATAGGGTTTGAGGCTTTATTTAATGTCAAAAACTCTGTAATCCTATAGACAAAAGGAACGTCCCCTTGTCTTTTCTTATATAAGGAGAGAAAGCTATGTACAAAAAATTCGGAATAAGCAATGAAATAATAGAGTTATCTGAACAAGTAGAAAAGGAAATAAAAACAGAATTTGAAAAAGTAGATAAAATAAAAGAAGAAAATAGTTTAAAAGTATTAATAGCATTACAAAAGTATAAATTATCAGATATGCATTTTGGAAGCACAACAGGATATGGTTATGGAGATATAGGAAGAGATACCATAGAGCAAATATTTGCAGAGGTACTAGGAGCAGAAGATGCGGTAGTTAGAAATCAATTTATATCTGGAACACATGCATTAACAGTTGCTTTATTCTCAATGCTAAGACCAGGAGATACAATGCTTAGCATAAATGGAAAGCCATATGATACTTTAGATGAAGTGATAGGAATAGTAGAAAATAAAAGCTCATTAAAAAGCTATGGGGTGAAATATGAACAAATAGATTTAATAGGTGATGAATTTGATACACCTAAAATAGTAGAAAGAGTAAAGCAAGGAAATGTAAAACTAATATGCATGCAACGTTCAAGAGGATATAGTTTAAGAAAGAGTTTATCATTAGAAAGTATAAAAAAAGTGATAGAAGAAATAAGAAAAGTAAATAAAGAAGCAGTTATTATGATAGATAACTGTTATGGAGAATTTACAGATACAATAGAACCAACATCACTGGGAGCAGACTTAATAGTAGGATCATTAATAAAGAATTTAGGAGGAGGAATAGCTCCAAATGGTGCATATATAGCAGGAAAAAAAGACCTAGTTGAATTAGCAGCAGAGAGACTAACTGTTCCAGGACAAGGGAAAGAAGTAGGACCGACATTAGGGGCAAATAAGCAGATACTACAAGGTTTATTTCTAGCACCACAAGTAGTGGCAAATTCTTTAAAAACTGCCATATTTGCAAGCAGAATGTTAGAAAAATTAGGTTATGAAGTATCACCAAAATATAATGAAAAAAGAACAGATATAGTTCAGCTTATAAATTTTGAAGATGCTGAAAAACTAATAAAATTCTGCCAAGGAATACAAATGGGCTCACCAGTAGATTCAAATTCAATACCAGAGCCATGGGACATGCCAGGATATACGGATAAAGTAATAATGGCCGCAGGAGCATTCGTACAAGGCTCATCAATAGAATTATCATGTGATGCACCAATAAGACCACCATATACGGCTTTTCTTCAAGGAGGATTGACTTATGAGTATGGTAAGATGGGAGTTCTTAAAGCAATTTCACAGATTGTTAGTGAATAATGAATAGTATAAAATCCGCCCAATCTTGTCGGGGTTATATATTTATTTAAAATCGAGCTCACGATGGTTACGCCTTCGAGGTTTTTCGGGGGTCCTCGATTTTTTCTAAATATATAAGCCCCTGCGTTGGGCTAGTTTGTAAATCAAATAAAAAAATGTAGGGGCGACCATTGGTCGTCCGAATGAGGACAAGCCAAAAAGCCCCTTTAATAAGGGGGCTGTCAGCGAAGCTGATTGGGGGTTCTTAAAATTGGAGGAGAAAATATGAAAGTTCTAGTAATCGGTGGTGGACCAGCAGGATTAATGTCTGCAATTACTTCAGCTGAACAAGGAAATAATGTAACCATATTAGAAAAAATGGAATCATTAGGGAAAAAACTGCTAATAACAGGTAAAGGAAGATGTAATATTACTAATTCAGCTGATATGGAAGAATTCATGCAAAATATTCCACAAAATTCTAAATTTTTATATAGCGCATTTAATGAATATAATAATCAAGATATAATAAATTTTTTAAAAGAACAAGGAGTTACAACAAAGGTTGAAAGAGGAGGAAGAATTTTTCCTGTCTCAGATAAAGCACAAGATGTATTAAATGCATTTACACGAAAATTAAAGCAACTTAATGTTCAAGTTAAAACAAATTTTAAAGTAACAAAAATCCTTACGGAAGCTGGAGTTACAACAGGAATAGAAGGAGAATATAATAGTAAAATAGAAAAGATATTAGCAGATAAAGTAATTTTAGCAACAGGAGGAAAAAGTTACCCTGTTACAGGTTCAACAGGAGATGGATATAAAATAGCACAAATGTTAGGACATACAATAACAAATATAAAACCATCATTAGTTCCATTAACTTGTAATGAAACTTCACTAGAATTATGCAGACAAATGCAAGGATTATCATTAAAAAATGTAGCCATAAAAATCAAAAATGAGAACAAAATTATATATGAAGATTTTGGAGAGATGTTATTTACTCACTACGGATTGTCAGGTCCTATCATCTTAAGTAGTTCTGCAATATTAATTAGATATAAAAGCATAGAAAATCTGTTAAAAGAAAACAAAATAAAAATATATATAGACCTAAAACCTGCATTAGATGAAGAAAAATTAGATAACAGAATATTAAGAGATTTTGAAGAGCTAAAGAATAAACAATTTAAAAATAGTTTGGAAAAATTATTGCCAAGAAAAATGATAGAACCACTAATAGAAATTACAGGAATAAATCCAGAGAAGAAAATAAATGAAATAACAAAAGAAGAAAGAAAAAAAATAGTAAAAATTCTTAAAAATTTTGAGCTTACTTTAAATGGATTTAGAAGTATAGAAGAAGCAATAATAACATCTGGAGGGATAAACATAAAAGAAATAAATCCTAAAACTATGGAGTCAAAAATAGTAAAAGGATTACATTTTGCAGGAGAAATTATAGATTTAGATGCATTTACAGGAGGATTCAATTTACAGATTGCATGGTCAACTGGTTATGTGGCAGGAGGTGCTTATGCAAACATTTAAGGCAATAAAACAAAACGTATCAGCAGAAATAGTCGAAAAAAAATCGAAATTCATCGCACATATTTTTTATGTAGAAACTGCAGAAGAAGCAGAAGATTATATAAAGAAAATAAAGAAACAGTATAATGATGCCAGACATAACTGTTTTGCATATGCAATAGAAACTGGTGATGGAGGAATCGCTGTAAAATACAATGATGATGGAGAGCCACAAGGGACTGCTGGAGCACCTATGCTAAAAATAGTACTTGAAAAAGGATTATCAAATATATTAGTTGTAGTAACAAGATACTTTGGAGGTATATTGTTAGGAACAGGAGGATTAGTTAGAGCATATAGTGGAGCAACAGAAGAAGCATTGCAAAGGACAGAGATAATAACTAAAGCAAAAGGATATGAGGCAAGAATACAGGTAGAATATAATTATTTAGAACCACTTAAATATTACTTAGACAAAATGAATATAAAGATAGTAGAGATAGAATATTTAGAGAAAATAAATATAATTATAGAAATATTAGAGGAATTATCACAAAAAATTGAGAATAATTATAATAATAACAATTTTAAGATTGAAAAATATGAGATTATAAAAGAAAAATTCGTTGAAATATAAACCAAAAATAGCAAAAATGGAAAAAATTTCTAAAAAAGGCTTGCATTATTGGTAAAAACGTATTATAATGCAAATTGTAAATATTTTACAATTATTTTTTAGGAGGTATCAAATTGAACGACAAAATTACTATTTTAATTGCAGACGATAATGCTGATTTTGCTACAACATTAGTTAACCATTTAAGTAAAGAAAATGATATGGAAGTTATAGGAATAGCGCGAGATGGAAAAGAAGCTTGTGAGAGAGTGTTAGCAAGCAAACCAGATGTGTTATTATTAGACGTAATAATGCCATATTTAGATGGACTGGGAGTTTTAGAGAAGCTTCAATCAAGTAATGTTGAGAAAATGCCAACTTGTATAATGTTATCAGCAGTAGGACAAACAAAAATAACACAAAAAGCTATAAGCTTAGGAGCAGAATATTATGTAGTAAAACCATTTGATATTGAAGTACTAATAAATAGAATAAGAGATATAAAAAATTATAAGCCAACACCAACATCAAAAATAGATAATTGCTATACTGCTAGAGATAATCGAACCAAATACATAGAAATAAATGAAATAGATAAAAAGAATCAAGAAAGCTTGGAAGCATTGGTAACAAATGTAATACATGAAATAGGAGTACCTGCACATATAAAAGGTTACCAATATTTAAGAGAAGCAATAATGATGGTAGTGCAAGACATAGATATAATTAATCAAATAACAAAACAATTATATCCAGATATAGCAACAAAATATCACACAACTCCATCAAGAGTAGAACGTGCAATACGTCATGCAATAGAAGTTGCTTGGGCAAGAGGCAAAAACGATGCAGTAGAAAGCATATTCGGATACACAATCTCAGCAGCAAAAGGAAAACCAACAAACAGCGAATTTATAGCAATGATAGCTGACAAATTAAGACTAGAATTAAAAACAGCATAAAAGAATTCCCCAGATAAATTCAACTGGGGAATTTTTTTAAATAAGTGAAATAACATCGAAATGTTTACATAAAATCAAAAATATGGTATAATATACATATTCTACTAATTATGTAGAAAATCTATATTTATAAGAGGAGATTAGAAATGAAAAACAATCAGAACCGGTTATCAGGACTGAAATATCAGCTGAGAACGCAAAAGGAAGCAGGGAAAAAGGAAGTAACCAAAAAACTGAGCGATGAACAAAGAGAGTTCATTGAAGAGGTTCTGGGATACGAGACTAAACCGTGGCTTTATGAAATAACCACTAAAACTATTGAACATGTGAGAAAAGTAAAAAGTTCGATAATAAGAGATATACACTATGCTAAAAAGAGGGGGCAGAAAAAACTGTACAAAAGATTGAAAGTACAGGACAAAAAGACTCTTGATGAGTATGGAATCGTATATCGGAGGTTCAAAGACAGAATAATCCTCTAAAACAAAGGCAGCCGAATGGCTGCCTTTGTTTTAATATAATTTTACAATACAATGTAATTTATTATCTTCTTTATTTTTTACAGTAACAATATTTGAATCCTCTTGTTTAGCATAGAATAGATTTAAAGTTTCACCTAATTTTGCCTGATGCTTATACATAATTTCAACATTTTTAAAATCATTATTAAAAAAAATATCTTCTGGAATAGCTTCATATGCAAAATCTAAATAATTCAAGTTATTTACATGATGGTTAGTATCTATATCTCTTCTACAAACAGTATATTCAGAAATGAATTTACTATTTTCTGATTCTCTTAATTTTTCATCCATAGGACCATCAAAAACATGTTTATCTACATGAGTATATCTGTCTTCCATTTCTTTAGTGATTTTAGCAATGCCATTTTTATTAAAATCAAATAATACCCATTTAGAAGTTGCAATTGCAATTAAATTATTATTTTCATCTAATATTTCAAAATCTCTATAAAAAGCAATAAGGGTATGTTTACTAGACCATGTATTTATTTTTAATTTGGTATTCCAAACAGGTCTTGAAAAAACTTGTAATTTCCAATTTAAAAGAATCCAAGCAAAACCGGTAATAGTTGATTCATTAACGCTGAATCCTGATAAAGCAGAATGATGACAGGCAATCTCTTGTAGCATTCTTAAAATACCTTTATTAGTCAGCCCGTTTTTTTCTCCAACATCAGGCAAAGTAACAGTAAAAATTTCAGAGCAAATATCCATATAATAGCCTTCTTTCCAATATAATATTAATGTATAATATCAAAAAAAATGTGAAAAGTCAATATTGACAATTAGCACAAATGAATATAAAATGTTAGTAGCATTCAGTTTAAAGCTTAAATATATAGATTGCAAACGAGGTCGACCATTGAGTAGCCGGAGGCGTGCAATTATTATTATAATACTAATTATCGTAGTAGTAATTTAGAAGATAGTAGTTAATAAACCGCGGCTGGAGACCGCAAGTTAAAATCTATATATTTAAGCTTTAAACTAGAGAGATATATAACGGAGGATTTATGAACAAAATTTTAGATAAAATAAACTTACCAGAAGATTTAAAGAAATTAAATATAGAAGAAAAAAAAGAGTTATGTGAAGAACTTAGAAAAGTAGTTATAGATGTAACTTCTAAAAATGGAGGACACGTAGCATCTAATCTAGGAGTAGTAGAATTAACGGTAGCTCTTCACTCAGTATTTAATACACCAGAGGACCAAATAATATGGGATGTAGGGCATCAATGCTATGTACATAAAATGTTAACAGGTAGAAAGGATAAAATACATACAATAAGGCAGTTTGAAGGAATATCTGGATTTCCAAAAATATGTGAATCAGAATATGATAGTTTTAATACAGGTCATAGTAGTACATCAATTTCAATAGCAACAGGAATGGCAAGAGCACGAGACATATTAAAAGAAGATTATAAAGTAATAGCTGTAATTGGAGATGGCTCTTTAACAGGAGGTATGGCATTAGAGGCACTAAATGATGCAGGTTCTAGCCAGACAAATGTAACAGTAATATTAAATGATAACGAAATGAGTATATCTAAAAACGTGGGGGGAATTCCACAATATTTAAGTAAAATAAGAACAAAAACAGGATATACAAGGTCAAATAGGAAAATAAAAGAAATAACTAATAATATACCAATAATAGGCAAGCCATTAGTTAATTTCGCTCATTATACAAAACAGGTAATAAAGAGAGCTATAATACCAAATATGTATTTTGAAGATATAGGATTTACTTATCTAGGGCCAGTAGATGGTCATAATATAAAAGAACTTGAAGACATAATGCAAAGAAGCAAGAAAATACAAGGTCCAGTTTTAATACATATAGTAACTAAAAAAGGAAAAGGATATGAAATTGCAGAAAAAAATCCAGATAAATTTCACGGAATATCTGCATACAACAAAGATACAGGAGAGCTATTAAAGAAAAAAAGTAAAGACTATTCAGAAGTATTTGGAAATAAATTGGTAGAGCTTGCAAAAAAAGACGAAAAGATAGTAGCTGTAACAGCAGCAATGAAAGATGGAACAGGACTAAAAAAATTTGCAGAAGAATTTCCGAATAGATTTTTTGATGTAGGAATAGCAGAACAGCATGCACTGGGATTAATTGCAGGAATGGCAAAAGCAGGTTTGAAGCCAGTATTACCAATATACTCATCATTTCTTCAAAGAGGATATGATCAAATAGTGCACGATATAGCATTATCAAGCATTCCAGTAACTGTATGTATAGATAGAGCAGGAGTTGTAGGGAACGATGGAGAGACACACCAAGGAATATTTGATTTATCATTCCTACCATCAATACCAAATATAGTAATTATGGCACCAAAGAATTTTGAAGAGCTAGAAAAAATGTTAGAATTTGCAGTAAGTATAGATAGACCTGTATTTATAAGATATCCAAGAGGAGGAGAAAATTTAGAATTTGAAAAAACAGAAAAAATAGAGTTAGGAAAAGTAGAAATAATAAAAGAAGGAACAGATTTAAGTATAATTGCAATAGGCAAGATGGTAGAAAGAGCCAAAGAAATAGCGGATTTATTACCTGAAAAAAGTGTAGAAATCATAAACGCAAGATTTCTAAAACCACTAGATGAAGAAACAATACTAAAATCAATAGAAAAAACAAAAAATGTTATAACAATAGAAGATAACTTATTAAAAGGAGGTCTAGGCTCAGAGATACTAGCACTAATAAATAAAAATAACCTACAAAACATAAAGATAAAATCATATGGCTATGATGACATATTTGTAGAGCATGGAAAAGTAGAAAACTTAGAGGATAAGTATGGATTAAGTGCAGAAAAAATTGTAAAAAATTTACAATAAAATATTGCCTTTTTGGTAAAAATATTATAAAATAACACCAACCTTTCGCTAAAGGTGGAAAGGGGGGATACTAATGACAAATTCCGAACTTATTTTGCGCTTAGTAGAGATGCTTTTGAAAGAAAAAGAAAAATCTACAAAAACTGAGCAAGAGAAACAAAAGAACAAAGACTAGAGGGTATACATGTACATAGTCGAAAGTGGGAGTGAAATAGCAGTTTGCTCCTGCTTTTAATTTGCAAAAAAATAAGTATGTGTAATAGCAGTACACATACTTGGATACAAATGACTTCTTCCGAACAAAGAACACATTTGCTTAAGCTAGATATATAATAACACATATTTGGTAATAAGTCAAACATTATTTAAAAAAATCTAAAAAATCTCTTTACATTTACGGAAATGTGATATATAATATACCAGTAATTTTATATAGATGAAAGGATGGAATAATTTATGAGCAAAAAGTACGTATACCTTTTTAAAGAAGGAAATGCAAATATGCGTGAATTATTAGGTGGAAAAGGTGCTAACTTAGCAGAAATGACAAATTTAGGTCTACCAATCCCACAAGGTTTTACAGTTTCAACAGAAGCTTGTACAGAATATTACAATGACGGTAAAAAAGTAAATGAAGAAATTCAAGAACAAATCTTTGCCGCATTAAAGAAATTAGAAGAAATGCAAGGGAAAAAATTTGGAGACAATAGTGACCCATTATTAGTATCAGTAAGAAGTGGTGCTAGAGCATCAATGCCTGGTATGATGGATACAATATTAAACTTAGGTTTAAATGATGTTGCAGTTGAAGGATTTGCAGCAAAAACAGGAAATCCAAGATTCGCATATGATTCATATAGAAGATTTATTCAAATGTATTCAGATGTTGTTATGGAAGTTCCAAAAACATTCTTCGAAAAAATAATTGATGAATTAAAAGAAGAAAAAGGAGTTAAATTCGATACAGAATTAACAACTGAAGATTTAAAAGAATTAGTAAATAGATTCAAAGCTGTTTACAAAGAAAAAATGAATGGTGAAGACTTCCCACAAGATCCAATTGAACAATTAATGGGAGCAGTTAAAGCCGTATTCAGAAGCTGGGACAACCCAAGAGCTATAGTTTACAGAAGAATGAATGATATACCAGGTGACTGGGGAACAGCTGTAAACGTACAAGCTATGGTTTTCGGAAACATGGGAGAAACATCTGGAACAGGTGTTGCATTCACAAGAAACCCATCAACAGGTGAAAAAGGAATATATGGTGAATACTTAATTAATGCACAAGGTGAAGACGTTGTTGCAGGTGTTAGAACACCACAACCAATCACAAAACTTGCAGAAGATTTACCAGATTGCTATAAACAATTCATGGAAATAGCAAATAAACTAGAAAATCACTACAAAGATATGCAAGATATGGAATTCACAATCCAAGAAGGAAAATTATACTTCTTACAAACAAGAAATGGAAAAAGAACAGCTCCAGCTGCTATAAATATTGCTTGTGATCTAGTAGATGAAGGAATGATTGATGAAAAAGAAGCAGTTCTAAGAATAGAAGCTAAATCTTTAGATCAATTATTACACCCTACATTCGATAAAGATAGCCTAAAAGCAGGAGAAGTAATTGGTGAAGCATTACCAGCATCTCCAGGAGCAGCTGCAGGTAAAGTAGTATTTACAGCAGAAGAAGCTAAAGAATTAGGAAAAGGTGGAAAAGGTGAAAGAGTAGTATTAGTACGTCTTGAAACAACACCAGAAGATATCGAAGGTATGGTAGCTGCACAAGGTATCTTAACAGTACGTGGTGGTATGACATCACACGCAGCCGTTGTTGCACGTGGTATGGGAACATGCTGTGTATCAGGATGCGGAGATATAAAAATGAATGAAGAAGCTAAAGAATTCGAACTTGGCGGATACACATTCCATGAAGGAGATTACATTTCATTAGATGGAACAACTGGAAAAATATACAAAGGAGATATCAAAACAGTTGAAGCTTCTGTAAGTGGAAACTTCGGAAGAATAATGGCTTGGGCTGATAAATACAGAACATTAAAAGTTAGAACAAACGCAGACAATCCAAGAGATACAAAAAATGCTGTTCATTTAGGAGCAGAAGGTATCGGACTTTGCCGTACAGAGCATATGTTCTTTGATGAAGAAAGAATACCAAAAATTAGAAAAATGATATTATCAGAAACAGTAGAAGCTCGTGAAGCTGCACTTAACGAATTAATACCATTCCAAAAAGGTGACTTCAAAGCAATGTACAAAGAGTTAAAAGGATTACCAATGACAGTACGTTACTTAGATCCACCTCTACATGAATTCTTACCTACAGAGGAAGAAGACATAAAAGCATTAGCAAACGATATGGGTGTTACAGTAGAACACTTAAAAGCAAAATGTGCTGACTTACACGAATTTAACCCAATGATGGGTCATAGAGGATGCCGTTTAGCTGTTACATATCCAGAAATAGCTAAAATGCAAACAAGAGCATTAATGGAAGCTGCTATAGAAGTTAAAGCAGAAGATGGATACGATATCGTTCCAGAAATAATGATTCCATTAATTGGAGAAAAGAAAGAATTAAAATTCGTAAAAGACGTAGTTGTAGAAACAGCAGAACAAGTTAAGAAAGAAAAAGGATCAGACATTGAATACCATATTGGTACAATGATTGAAATTCCAAGAGCAGCATTATTAGCAAATGAAATTGCTGAAGAAGCTGAATTCTTCTCATTTGGTACAAATGACTTAACACAAATGACATTTGGATTCTCAAGAGATGATGCTGGTAAATTCTTAGATGCTTACTACAAATCAAAAATATATGAATCAGATCCATTTGCAAAACTAGACCAAAACGGTGTAGGTCAACTTGTAAAAATGGCTGTAGAAAAAGGAAAAGCTACAAGACCTAATATCAAATTAGGAATCTGTGGAGAACACGGTGGAGAACCATCAAGCGTAGAATTCTGCCACAATGTAGGATTAACATACGTATCATGTTCACCATTTAGAGTTCCAATCGCAAGATTAGCAGCAGCACAAGCAGCATTAAAAAATCCAAGAGCATAAATCTAAAAAATGACAGGTAAACCTGTCATTTTTTTAGTGAATAATTAATAGTGAATAGTGAAGAGTAAATGGGTCAATTGACTATTCAAGTGTAAAGCTTATATATTATAGATTGAAAACGAGGTCGACCCTTGAGTAGCCGGAGGCGTGCAATTAATATTCTAATAGTAGTTATCGTATTAGTTAATTAGAGTATAGTAGTTAATAAACCGCGGCTGGAGACCGCAAGTTAAAATCTATAATATATAAGCTTTACACTTGAATTTAAATTTTTTTAAAAAAATTTAAAAAAAGTATTGACATTTATAAAAAAAAGGTTTATAATAACAAACTGTGAGAGGGAGATGCAGGTGTAGTTCAATGGTAGAACCCCAGCCTTCCAAGCTGGCTACGTGGGTTCGATTCCCACTACCTGCTCCAAATAGCAAAACCTTATAAATACTGAAAACAGTAGTTATAAGGTTTTTATTTTATCAAAAAGTATGCAATAGGTATGCAGTAGAAAAAATAAGTATATTTTACGAAAGAAAAACTGGAAAAAATTAGAAAAAATATTGTTTTTTATTTAAGAACTTTGTATAATAAGCATATCCTTTTCAAAGGAAATCTTTGAGAAAGGAGGTGTTGAAAGAGTATGAGCAGTTTTATGCTTATATGGATTCTACTTCAGAAAATTGAAAAATTGGAAGAAGAATTGAATACATATAGAAACAACACAAATAAAAACTGATAATCAGTTCAGAGCAGTCACTACCTGCTCTGTTTTATTTTTTGCAAAAAAAAGAGATATGTGTCACTACCACATATCTGGTGTTGTTCATACGAACAGTTTCATGCATTTAAGCTAATAATAGTATAGCATTTATTTTATTATATGTCAAATGTTAATTAAAAATTCTTTTTTCATTTTGTCATGTTATATAAATATGATATAATGAAAAGAAAATAATAATTTAATAGGAGGAATTTTAAAAAATATGAAAGTATTAATATTAAGTTTTAGTGCAAATAAGGTTAATGAAGATAGTTATATTCCGAACAAACAAGGTTTAACTTTTGCTTGTGTAGAACAATGTGAAAAAGAATTGAAGGAATTGAGTTGTGAGACAGAACATATATGTATGAATAAGAAAAATATAGCTAGATGTCTTGCATGTGGAAATCGAGGTTGGGGAATTTGTTTAGAAGAAAATAAATGTATTTTAAAAGATGATTTTAATAGTATTTACGATTATATGAAACAATTTGATGCATATATATTTATTACTCCTGTTTATTTTTGGGAAATGAGTGAATCTGCTAAAACATTTTTTGATAGAATTAAAAGATGTGATGCGTTCAACGAAAATTCTATGATTAAAGGAAAAAATATAATTTGCATTGCTTGTGCTGGTGGAAGTGGCAATGGAACAGAAGAAACATTGAAATCATTTGATATATTAAATCATTTTTTAAAAACTAATATGGTTGGAAGAATACCTATAACAAAGTTTAATTTCGAGAGTCAAAAAGAACAAATTAAAAAAGCAATAGATACTATATAACGGAGGAATAGGTGTATAAAAACAGATAAAAAGTATGCAATAAAGTATGCAATAGCAAAAATATTGTAGGATAACGTGAAATAGGCTGAAATAGCAAATTCGCTTGTTTCAAGGATTACAGATATTTAGGGATAATAGGGAATAGGCAGGAATAGTATAAAAACGGATACCTGCTCCACAGAAAAAAGAATCATAGCAAAGCTATGATTCTTTTTATATTAACTTAAAAGTGGGAATCGAAAAGGAGGTTGCCAAGTTTCGAGCAGGTTAAGGTCTGCCGAAACGCAGGCAAAAGATGTCCGGGTGGACATCTTTTCCGACGCGAGTGCGAGTGGCCCTACTACCTGCTCCAAAAAATTCAAATGTGAAAGCATTTGAATTTTTTTTTATGAAAAACAATTGACAAAAAAATACAAAAATATTAAAATATAATTAAAAAAATATAAAAACAAAATAAAATCAACATAAAAAGTTGCATAAAATGTAAAAAAATGCTATAATAAAAATGATAATATGAATGGAGGTGCTAATGAAGATGATAAAACTAAACACAAAGTTAATAGTTTCAATAGCACTAATAATATTTACAATATGCATATTAGTAAATAGTGTATATGCAATAGATAATCCAGATTACTACGATCCAGAACAAAAACTAGATCAAGGAACTTTTTTAGATAGAGCAGAAATTGTACTGGGTTGGATAAAATACATAGGAATATTAGTTTCAGTAGTTACTCTTTCTATAATAGGAATAAAATATTTGTTCAGTAGTGTAGAAGGAAAAGCAGAATACAAAAAAACATTACCACCATATATATTGGGTTGTTTTTTATTAGTAGGAATATCACTAGTAATAGAAATAATTGAAAATCTTGCAGACATATAAGAGGTGATTAAATGAGAAAATTATTAATAAGAATTTTTATAATAGTAATGGCTGTATTGATATTAGAAAATATAACATTTAATACATCAACATATGCTTCAACAATGAGTGATTTTATAGAACAAGGCGACGATTTTCTTTCAAAAAAAGACTCAAATGAAGTGATAGATGAAGATGCATTAAAAGAGACATCAACAACAATATATAATATATTATTCTCAATAGCAGTAATATTAGCAGTGGCAGTAGGAATGATAATAGGAATACAGTTTATGTTCGGTAGTGTAGATGAAAAAGCAAAGATAAAAGAAACATTAGTACCATATGTTATAGGGGTGTTTGTAGTATTTGCAGCATTTGGAATATGGAAGATAGTAGTTCAGATAGGAAATGATGTAGCACCGACACCAGGAGTATTAACAGAAGATGATAGACAAGTACTTTCAGATCCGGAAAAAGAACATCAAGCAGGTAGTGGAGGAAGCTATACGAAATAATAGAAAGTTATAAGAACAGTTATTAACATTTTCTTAAATTATTTAAGAAATGCCAATATAAAGTAAATATTAAAGAAAGGGGAAATAAAAATGAAAAAATCTTTAAAAATAGTTTCTGTATTAATGATAGCTATGATGATGATAATGGTAGCGACACCAGTATTTGCAACAGTTGGAGGAGTAACTATTGATACATCACAAGATATAGATTCAGATACTAAAGCAAGTGTATCAAAATTAGCAGGAACAATTTTAAATGCTTTACAATTTATAGCAATTATAGCAGCAGTACTTATAGTAGCAGTTCTTGGTATTAAATATATGATGGGAAGCTTAGAAGAAAAAGCAGAATATAAAAAATCTTTTATTCCATTGATTGTTGGTACTATAGTAGTATTTGGAGCTATAACAATTGCAAACTTATTAATTAATACATTTGATGTATTATAGAATACATTAAAAAACTGGTCTTCGGACCAGTTTTTTTGTGCCTAATATTACAAAAATATTACAAAATTATTAAGTTTGTATTACATTATGCTAAAATGTTACAATTTACTACTTTATTTGTTATAATATAAATAACTATAATTAGATTGATTTTAGTACAAAGGAGGAATATAAATTGGCAACACATAATATACCAAGAAATGTAAAAGGCGAGCGGAAGAATATTAATGATATTTACAACAAAATCTTTAATATACACATGTGCAACAGGAGTTATAGGAATATTATTCTATTATATATTTGGTTCTTTATTAAAGATGACATGGTTAGGAATAGGATTAGCCATATTTTTTGCAGCTATAGGGTTTGTAATAGGAACATTTAAAATCCCAGATACAAATGGAATAGAAATAACACGAAAATTGGGAGGAGAGGAAATAGATAAAGCATTTATAAGATGGTGGAAATTTAAGAAAAAAGGAAATGTTATTTATACATATGTAGGAACAGAGGAGGAAAGAAATAATGGATAATTTAATGGATGGATTAACAATAATTTTGGTGTTATTAATATTCTTTATAATGATATTGGCATTTATATATTTTTATATATCATATAAAAATAAGAAAAAAATTGAAGAAGAAGAAAAAGTTACTTCAGGAACATCAACAAAGATAGCAACACAATATACAAAAAAATCAATATTTAAATTTATGCAATTTGATAAAATAGAAGATAATATGATAGTTCAAGACAATGGAACAAGATACTTAATGGCAATAGAATGTGAAGGTATAAATTATGATTTAATGTCTCAAGTAGAAAAAACAGCAGTAGAATCTGGATTTGTACAATTCTTAAACACATTAAGATATCCTATACAAATATATACACAAACAAGAACAATAAATATAGAAGATAGTATATCAAATTATAAAAATAAATTAGAAGATACAAAAAAAGAATTAGATAATAAACAAAAAGAATATAGCATTATGTTAAAATCTGAGAACTACAACGAACAACAAGCACAGGTTTTAAAAAGGGAAATATTAAGATTAAAAAATTTATATGAATATGGATTGGATGTAATAAATGACATACAAAAAACCAGCCAAAATAAAAATGTTTTAAGAAAACATTATTACATAATAGTTCCATATTATACAGCAGAGATAGGAACAGATTTATTAGATGAAGAAGAAAAGAAAAGTATGATTTTCTCTGAACTATATACAAGAGCACAAAGTTTAATTAGAGCATTATTCTCTTGTGAAATGAAATGTAAAATTCTTAACTCTAATGAGTTAGTAGAATTGCTATATATTGCATACAACAGAGATGAGGCAGAAATATATAGTGTAGAAAAAGCATTAGAAGCAGGATATAATGAATTATATTCAACAGCTCCAGATGTTTTAGATAAAAAAATGAAAGCAATAGACAATCAAATAAAAGAAAATGCATTTAATTTAGCAATGGCAACCATAGATGATGTAAGAGCTGAGAAAGAGAGAAAAGTAAAACAAAAAGAAGAACAATTTGAAAAATTAGTAAAGCAAATGGCAGAAGATTTAGTAAAACAAAATCAAAAATACGTAGGTAAAGATGTTACAGAAAAAGCGATTGAGAAAATACAAGGAGAAGAGACAAAAGAAGGAGGTAAGTTAGATGAGCAAAAAACAAAGAAGAGAACAAGAAGAACTACAAATGCAGAATAATTTAAAAACTAATGAACCTGAATATAACATATTAAGAAAAAAGACTGTTAAGGAATTAATAGCACCATCTGGAATAGATGCATCTAATATAGACCACTTAGAGATACTTTCGAATACAACTAGATATGCAAGAAGTTTCTTTGTATCTAGCCTTCCACGTATGTGCACATTCCCAGAATTATTTAGAGATATGTACCTATTTGGAGATATAAATACCTCAATTTATATAAACCCAGTTCCAGAAGCAAGGTCTCAAAATGAATTAAATAGAGTAATTAATCAATTAGAAACAGAAAGAATAGTAGCCGCAGATAGAGGAAATATAAATCGTGAAAGTATACTAGCTCAAAAAAGAATGGAAACAGAAGCTTTAAGAGACGAAATAGCATCAGGATTTAATAAATTATTTGAAGCATCAATTGTTGCAACTTTGTTTACATATAATTTACAAAGTTTAGAAGCATACTCTAAATTATTAGCAACAGAGCTTTCAAAGACATTAGTAGGAATAAAATCAGCTTGGGCAATGCAAGATGAGGCTTTACAATCAAATGTACCACTTATGAAAGATTCAATAAAAAAAGTACATACATTTGACCGTAATTCTATGGCAACAGTTTTCCCATTTACAACATCAGAAGTAGGACATTTAAGTGGAATACCTCTAGGAATGAATAAACAAACAGGAGTACCAGTTTTATTTGATAATTTCCATCAAAGTTTAGCAAATTATAATATGGTAGTATTTGCTAAATCTGGTGCAGGTAAATCTGTTACAATGAAAACATTAATATCACGTTCAGCAGTACTTATGGGAATAGAAAGTTTAGCACTAGATGCTGAAGGAGAATATAAAATAGTTGCAGAAAGTTTAGGCGGAATAAATGTTGTTATAAGTCCAACATCACAAACTATAATAAATTTATTTGATATAGAAGAAGAAAAAGTAAAGGATGAAATAACAGGAAGAGAAAGAACAGTATTAAATGTAGAAAATAAAATAGAAGACGTAACACAAGCATTAATTACAATGGCAAGAGGAAGTACAAGAAGTGATGAAGTAAACGAGCTTACAAAACAAATAATAGCAGAAGCAGTAGCGGAAGAATATACAAGATGTGGAATAACAGCAGATCCAAATAGCTTATATAAAGATTCAGCTAGTGGATTACGATTAGGAAATTTAGCAAGAGATAAAAAAGAAATGCCAACAATAGGTTCTTGGTATAAAACATTAATGAAAAAAGCAGAAGAAAATACAGATGAAAACTATACATTCCACTATAGCTACTTGAAAAAAGTTATGAAACAATATGTAAGAGAGCTAAATGGACAAATGGCATATTTTGATGGACAATCAACTTTTGATTTATTAGAAGGAGTGCCATTTATAAACTTAGATATATCACAATTAGAAGAAAGATTTGCAAGACCACTTGCACAGCAAATACTATTATCTTGGATATGGGAAAAATTTGTAAAGAAAAATAGTGAGGATAGAAATAGAGCTACAAAGAAAAGAGTTTTAGTAGATGAAGCGTGGATGTTATTACCATTCCCAGAAGCTGTAGACTTTTTAAATAAAATGGCAAGACGTGCAAGAAAAAGAAATGTATCATTAGCAATAGTATCACAAAGATTCCAAGACTTCTATGAAAAACCAGAAGCACAAGCAGTACTAACATCATCAGATACAAAACTATTCTTAGCGCAAGATAAATCTGAAATACAATATTTAAAAGAAGTATTTAAATTAAGCGAAGGAGAAGCAAACTTCTTAGTAACATGTACAATAGGAGAAGGGCTATTTAAAGTAGGAGCAGATACAGCAATATTACAAATAACACCAACAAGAAAAGAATTTGAATTTATGGAAACAAACTTAAACAAATTAGCAGAAAGAAATGGATAAATTTACATAAAAACTTTAAAATGCCAGAAAAATATGGTATAATAAATGATAGAGATAAACCTTAATAGAGAGGGGAAAATAAATGAGTATATT
The DNA here is from genome assembly GCA_045650705.1 of Clostridia bacterium. Classification (GTDB taxonomy): domain Bacteria; phylum Bacillota; class Clostridia; order TANB77; family CAG-508; genus UMGS1781. The sequence goes on along the minus strand of JAZRRK010000037.1, from coordinate 41,562 downwards.
AATAAAGAAAACAATAATAGTATTAATAACAATAATAATGGTAAGTAATTTTATTATGCCAAATGAAGTGCAAGCAGTATCTTGGTCAAAGGTTGGTAAAGATTTAATTAATGGACTTTTTGATTTATTAAGATTCATAGCAGACTTATTTTTGCAGGTAATGCAAAAAATGATGGTAGGAACTTGGGATATAGCAAGTTATACAGGAGACTCGGAAATACTGTATTCTCCAGGAATAATATTTTTAGACAGAGTAGCAGGATTGAAAATAAACTTTATAGGTGATAACGAATATAAAACAGAAGTAAAAAATAATTTGGCACATTTAGAGAGCGATCAAGAACTAATAGACATTATGAAGCTTATTGATAAGAATGGTTATAAAATGGAAACTATTTATAAATTCCAGAGCATATGGGAAAACGATGTGTATGTTGGTAATAAACTTCTAAAAGGTGAATATACATCTGAGTACTTAAATCGTTGGGGCTTGAAAATCTCGTCCGGCGGTAATTCTGGGGGTCCGGTTTTTTTGTGGTCAAATATGATAGATTCTAAAGTTATTTTCTTGACTGCTGAATATCGGACATGATTGGGTACAAGGAAATGGAACACGGTTTACTTGAGTATATTCCTGGAGTATCGGAGGAAGCATTTGAAAATCTTGGCTTGTCTAATATTAGACTAGGTGAAAATTTTCCAGAAGATGATACGGGATATAATGCAGTAGGCAATGTGGTTTTTGACGCTATCGTTCAATATGGCTATACTTTCACTGATAGTAATGGCATAACCCACAAACCAGAAGATGCGACTTTTTGGGTTAAAAACAATTGCTTATGCGTGAAGATAAGTGTATATTGTTCTGGAGAGAATATAACCTATAATGAGACTACTGTCTATGCTTATGATTTATCGCATATACCAAATATTACAAAGGTAACTGAGATAGAATCAACCGCACACGCTTTACAAAGCACCATATCAACATGGTATCAAGCATTAAGAACAATAGCATTAGTAGGACTATTATCAGTGTTAGTATACGTAGGTATAAGAATAATATTAAGTAGCAGTTCAGCACAAGATAAAGCAAAATACAAAAATATGTTAAAAGATTGGTTAGTTGCAATATGTATTTTATTTATGTTACATTATATAATGGCATTTATGTTAAGTGTAACACAAAATTTAAATGAAATAATACAAAATAATGTAGCAGGCACAACTTTAGATGGAAATACATCGGATAAATTAATGAGCTTAGTAAGAGATAAAGCAAATGAAGCTTCAGAGTTTGGTGGAGAAATAAAAGAAGCATTTGGATATACAGTAATGTATTTAGCATTGGTAATATTAACTTTTGTATTCACATTCCAATACTTAAAAAGGGTAGTATTTATGGCATTTTTAACAATGGTAGCACCAATGATAGCATTAACATACCCATTAGATAAAATAAAAGATGGAAAAGCCCAAGCATTTAGTTTTTGGCTAAGAGAATACATATTTAATTGTTTAATACAACCAGTACATTTATTACTATATACAGTCTTAATAAGTAGTGCATTTTCATTTGCAACAGAGAATATTTTATATGCAATAGTAGCATTAGCATTCTTAGTACCAGCAGAGAAATTCATAAAAGAAATGTTTGGAATGAAATCAGAGTCACCAACAAGTCAACTAGGAGCAGCAGCAGGAGGAGCAATGGTAATGAGCATGCTAAACAAAATAAAAGGAAAACCACCAAAAGAAGGAGCAGAAGGAGCAGGTTCAGGAGCATCAGGAAGCTCAAATGGAGTAAGAACAGCAACAAGAAATGGAGGCGGAGCAGGAGCAAGTGGTTCAGGAAGTTCAAGTGGAGATGGCTCAGGTTCAAACACAGGAGGACTAGGTGCAGCCGGAGCAGAAACGGACACAGGAAATTCAGGTTCAACTGGCGGAGGAACAGGTTCAGGAAGCTCAGGTGGAATAGGAAGAGGTCTAGGAAATGCAGGAAAAGGATTAGCAATAAAAGGAGTAGATGGAATAAAATCAGCAGGAATAGGTCTACTAAAGAAAGCCCCAGGAGCAGTATTAGGAGCAACAGTTGGGCTAGCAGCAACAGTAGCATCAGGAGGAAAAGATGCAGCAGCATTAATAGGAGGAGGAGTAGCAGCAGGTTCAGCATTAACAAGTAATGCATTAGGAAATTTAGGCAAACTAGGAAAAGATACATATAAAGATTATCAACAGGGGAAATTTGGTGTAGAAGCATATAGTAATAGACAATTTGATAAGCAATTCTATAAAAGTGATGGATATAAAATGATAGCACAAGATGAAAGCATACAAAAAATATGTGAAGCACAAGGAATAAACGTAAAAGAGGCAACACAACAATTTTTAGATAATGGAATAACAGATGCAAGTAAAATAAGGGAAGCGTTACAAAATGGAATAACAGGAGACACATACAAAGCATATGAAAAAGCAGAGGGAATATCAATAAAAGATATACCAACACTAGCGAACGCAGGAATAGGAGCATCAGAGTATAACATGCTTAAAGGAGCAGGGGTAAAAGATGCAAGCACAATGGCAGACATAGTACGAAAACATGGAAAAGATGCAAAAGTAGTAGCAAGAAATGCAACAATAGCAAGTAAAGCAAAAGAGTTAGGAATAACAGGGAAAAATCAATTCATACAATATGTGGAAAACTATGGAGGCTTAAGTAAAAAAGATGCAGGAGATTTGTATGATCAAATGAAAGATTTCTGGAGTTAAAATATGAATTAGGCAGATGCAAATCTGCCTAAAATATTAAAAAGAGATGAGGTGAATAGTAATGGAAGATGGAAATAAAAACAACTATTCAAAAGAAGAGAATGAGGCATTAAAACGAGGCAAAGAGATATTAGAAAAGAATATGAAAAAAGCTCAGAAAATAAAGAAATTTTTTATAGCAGTAAAAGCAACTGTAATGACTATGATAGCATTATTAAAAATATTGTGGCCAATACTAGTAGTTATAGTTGTAGTTTCATTATTTACAATACCGATTAGCGGAAAAGGAAGTTCAGATGAGGAAGATGAATCTTCAATGTCTTCTATTACTACTACACAGGAAACCAATATAGATATAGCTAATAATGAAGAATGGAATCTAGATGAAACAGAAATTGAAAGTTTTATAGATTTATATGATACTGAAAGCGAAGAATTAAAAAATGCTCTAAAAGAGAAAATAAGTGAAATAAAAACGTGGCAGGATGATAATGGTTATACTGCAGGTTTTTTAATAACAGTAATATTTGAAGAAGCAGAAGGAAGTAGCGATTTTAATTTAGATAGTTTTCTAACAAATATTGATGAAAAAGCTAAGAAATGGAAAGAAGAAGGACTTACAACTATACAAGAAATTGCAGAAGCATACCTTCCAGAAGGTGATGAAACTGTTACAGAATGGACAAACAATATTGTAAATAGTATGCAAAAAACAGCTATAAATGCAGGAATAATTACAACCGGAGAAATAGCACAAACAGGAGATGGGTATGACAATATATACATAAGTTATTCGGGAAAACAATATAGAAATTATAAACAAATAAAGGGCTCATATGCAGAACATGAGTGGATCAGATATACAAATAGCCAAGGCAAAGAAATAACTACAACAATAAAATATGATGGTTGTTGTTTAACAAGTATTGCAGTTATAGTAAGTGGATACCAAAATGCAGATATAAATCCAAAAGATATAGTAATAAAAATATCAGATGGCGAGGGGGATTTGACAACTTTTTATCCATTAACAGCAGCCAATGCATATGGAGTAAGATATAGTAGACCCCATACAGGTAATAAAACAGAATTAACAGAAACACAAAAAAATAATATAATAACACATTTACAATCAAATAGACCAGTAATAATTTTAGTTTTAGGTAAAAATGGAGTTACTATTGGTGGAATAAAATATACAGGAAGTAGCATTTTTACAAATTCACAACACTGGATGGCAATATTAGATTATAATGAAGAAACAAATGAAGTATATTTATCAAACCCAAGTTCAACACAACCTGGAAAAACCGGATGGATAGATGTAGATACTGTATTAACATCTTGTGTAGAATATTTTGCGATAACTAATACTTTGGAGGATGTATGAAAGAATTAAAGCTATTAATAATTATTTTAATCATGTTTGCAGTAGTATTAACTGGAACAATAATTGTTTTAAGTGTAAAAGATACGGAAAAAAATGTAAATAATGAAATAATAATTAACAGTACATCTAATATTAATAATTCTATAAGTAGTTCTATAGAAAATGAAATAGAAGAAAGTGAAGAAGAAGTTATTGAATATAATCCACAATTAGAAGTAAACACAGCAATAGAAAAAGTAGATAATAACTCTACTTTATATAGTTTAACAAATAATATAACTAAATATTTTAATTATATAAAAGAAGGAAACGCCGATGCAGTTAACGAATTAGGCGGAAATGCAAGTTACACAATATCTAATAATTTTAAATACATAGCAAAAGAAGCATACGTAACACAAAATGAATATCAAAGTAAATATTATATAAAAGGTACATTAACAATAGCAAATGGAGATTTTACAGCAACAGAACAAGATAGTTTTATCATAATTTACATAGACTTACAAAATAATACATATAAATTGGAAACAGTACAAGAAGAAACTTTTGCTACAATCGCATTATCAAAAAATGAAGATATTACAATTAACAAAGGATTATACAATAATTTTGAAAAAGAATATGTAGACGATGTAAAACAAATGGAAATATATTTAGAAGATTATTTATTTCAAATATATAATAACACTCAAAAAGCATACGATTTATTAGATGAAGAATATAGAAATAAAAGATTTGGAAATATAAATGAGTTTATAAATTATATTAACCAAAAACAAGAACAGATACAAAATATACAGTTAATGCAATATAATGTAATAGAAGAAGATGAAGAAAAAATATATGTAGGAACAGATGAAAATGGTAACTATTATAAAATTATAGAAACATCATATATGAATTATAGAATAATGCTAGATAATTATACATTAAAAGATTACTCTGAATATACTGAAGATGAGCAAATAGAAGAGATTTCTAAACAGTTTATTCAAATGTTAAATTCAAAAGATTATACAAATGCATATAATTTATTAGATACAACATTTAAAACAGAATATTTTCCAACACAGCAGGATTTTGAAATATATGTACAACAGAACTTTTTTGAAAGAAATATAATAGAAACAAGAGAAGTAAATGAAGAAGGAATATGTGTAGTAATAATTAGAGAAAACATAAGTACAATGTCTAATAAAATAGAAAAACAGTTTAAAGTAAATATAATTAGCGATACAGATTATACAATAGAATTTAATGTATAAGGGGGGAATTGTTATGGAAGAAAATGAAGGACAAGATTTAGCACAAGATATGAAAAAAGATGCAATAGAAACAGAAAAATATTATGAAAATGTTAATCTAGAATTGAGCAAAATAAGATTAGAGAATGTAATGATTGAAGAAAAACATAGGCAAGAAATAGAGAATGAAACCGAGAAAGATATAGTTGAATATGGTGTATATATAAAGTTTAATGATGAAGATGTAAAAATAGCAACAATAGATGAAGAAGGAAGACTAACACCAAATGTTGATATATTAAAAGATGAAAAATATTCAGATGAAGATAGGAAAAAATTAGGAGATATGTTAAATTTACTTGGATTAGAAAAAGACAAAGTAGATTTATCAAAATTACAAGAAAAATTAAAAGAAATAGAAGCAAAAACAAAAGAAGAGATAGAAAAAGATAGAAAACAAAAAGATAAAGATGACAGTATAAAAGATAAAGATGATGATGAAAAAGAAGACGACGAGCAAGAAGACGAAAAAGAAGATGATGAAAACAATAAAGAAAAAAGTGATGAAGAAGAGAAAGAAAAAATAGCACAAAAAAAACATATAGCTACTAAAAACATTTTTATAATAAGAAAAGATAGCCAGTTTTTTAAAAACTATCCTCAATTAAAAGATGAAGAAGGACTATATTTCTATAGGGATAATGATGGAAAAATAAAAGCAGAATATACAGATAAAAATGGACAAACTCAACCCTCAAAATTCTTTAATGATTCAACAACAAAATTACAAGAGAATGTTGTAAGTTTAGGAGAAGACGGTAATCCAGTAAAAAAAGAAATACCATATCAGGTAATGACAACTAAAGGACTTACAAATACAAATAGAAATGCAAGAGATATTCGTATTGCGTGCCATATAGAACAAGGCTATTTAGAATTCGAAGAAATGAGACTAGGAACAAATGGTGAATGGACAGGATATGGTATAGAAGGAAGAGGTAGAGATTATAATTCAAAAGTAGTAGACAACTTAAGTGATACACGTACTAATGAAGTTAAACCAGAGGATGTTAGTAATAGATATGAAGCAGTAGAAAAAACAGCATTAGCAGATGATGGTGTTCAGATACAAGATTTAAGTCCTAGACAAACAATTGATAGATTTATTGATGAAGGATACAATAAAGAAGAAGCAATAAGTATATATAATTATATGATAGGGGAAGAACATCTACCAGAAGAAGCTGCAAAACAAAAAGTAAATGAAGAAATTATAGAAAAGAGTGAAAAAGAAAATAATAGAAACAGAGATGTAGAAGATGAAAAAACTCCTTGGGGAGATGCTGAATCAAGAAGACAAAGATACTAAAATTGTAAAAATAGCCTAGATATGGTATAATATACATACAATAGCCGTTCAGGTAATTTAAAGAAAGGAGAGACAACATGTGGTCTATATTATTAGTAATCATGGTGATTATTGCAATAGTTAATAAGACCTGGCGGAGTATAATGCTTATAACATTTATAGGATATAATGTATATAAGATTTTAGGACTCCGCAAAGACAGAACGGAGATAGAAAAAGTAATATTTATCAATGGAGGATGTGTCCTCATAGGTCTGTTGTTACTTTTCTAAACCTTTTAAATCAGCTCGAATGAAAATTTCGAGCTGATATTTTTTTTGTATAAAATTAAAAAAAAATATCATAATAAAATTAAGGAGATGATTTATTTTGAAAATTAAAAAACTTATAATTTCTTTAGTTTTACTTATTATGATATTATTCACATCAAATATATCAACTGCAATGACACATTATCAAACAGTTGGAACAACAACTGGTATAGTAACAGCATCTGGACTAAATGTTAGACAAGGACCAGGTACAAATTATAAAGTAGTAACAATGGTATATAAGAATGAATATGTAAGAATATTTGCTCAAATTGGAGATTGGTATGTAATACAGACAGATAAAGATTATATTGGTATGGTAAGTAAATCATATGTAAGATTAATTTATCCAACAAAATCTGAAACAACAACAGAGAATAACACAACAGGACAAACAAATAGCAATGGACTAACTGCTGATGAACAAGAGACTTTCGATTTAATAAATGCACAGAGAACTTCTGCAGGATTATCAGCCCTAAAAATAGATGCAGAATTACAAAATGTTGCTAGAGCAAAAGCACAGGACATGGTTGATAATAATTATTTTTCACACAACTCTCCAACATATGGTTCTCCTTTTGACATGATGAAGAGCTTTGGAATAACATATAAAGCTGCTGGAGAAAATATTGCAGGAAATTCTAGTAATAGTGGAGCAGTAAAGGCATGGATGAACTCTGAGGGGCATAAGGCAAATATTTTAAGTAATAATTATAATTACACAGGATTAGCAGTAGTTAATAGCCCAAAATATGGAAAAATATATGTTCAAATGTTTATTGGAAAATGATAAAAAAACATCCACAATATGCACAATATATTGTGGATAAATTACATATTAGACTTTAAATATTTTGAAAATGGCTTTATTATAACAATTATAGAATATTCTACGTAAAACCTCCAATAAAAATATTTTAATTATAATCATATAATAAAATATAAAAAAGAAATATATTTTGTATTATTCTGTGTTTTGTGGTATACTAATACAGAATAATAGCAAAGGAGGAAACTAAGTGATTCAAGCAATTATATTAATATGTGTAGGATTTATTTGCTTGATTATTGGTGCAGATTTATTAGTTAGGGGTTCAAGCAATATTGCAAAACGATTTAATATACCAGAGATGATAATCGGGTTAACAATTGTAGCACTTGGAACATCTATGCCAGAGTTGATGATAACAATTAGTTCTGCTCATAAAGGTGCATCAGATTTAATAATAGGTAATGCAATAGGTAGTAATTTATGTAATTTATTATTTATTTTAAGTATAACAGCAATGTTACGACCTATAAAATTAGAAAAAGATGTTAAAATAATTCACTTACCAGTTGCATATATATCAACACTTGCTATTTTAATTATGGGAATAGGATTATATGGTAGTGAGCCAGGAATTATTAATAAATTTGACGGAAGAGTATTAGTAATTCTTTATTTTCTTTATTTTTTATATCCAATTTTTATAGAAATTAAAGATATTTGGAAATCCGGGAGAGAAAATAAAAAAAATCATATTAAACCTAAAAATAAAATTCTACTTTCAATACTATATATAATTATAGGGGTTGTATTATTGAAAGTTGGTGGAGATTTAGTTGTTGATGAAGCTAGCCAATTAGCCATGATTTTTGGAATCAGTGAAAGAGTTATAGGATTGACAATTGTTGCAATAGGAACCGCTTTACCAGAATTTATTACATCAGTAATTGCTGTCGTAAAGCAAGAAGGTGGTTTAGCAGTAGGAAATTTAATTGGATCATGTATATTAAATTCTTTCTTAATACTAGGAGTAGGAGCAATGATAACTCCATTAGCATTTTCTAAAGAGTTTATTGATAATCTAATTTTACTAGCAGGAGTGATATTATTTATATGGATATCATGTTTTGTAGGTAAAAAAGATACTATAACAAGATATAAAGCAGGAGTGTTAGCATTAACATATGTATTTTATATGATACAATTATTCAAATAGAAAAAAGGAAAAGATGAAAAATTGAAAAAAGAAGAAGTAGTAGAAATAATAGAAAAATTAAAACAATATTATCCAGAAGCAACATGCAGTTTAGACTTTAAAACTCCATTTGAGCTTGTAATAGCAGTTATGTTATCAGCACAATGTACAGATGAAAGAGTAAATAAAGTAACTCCTAAATTGTTTGAGAAATATTCTACCCCAGAATCAATATGTAGTATAGAATTAGAAGATTTAGAAAAGATAATATATCCATGTGGATTTTATAAAAACAAAGCAAAAAATATTAAATTAATGGCAAAGGAAATATTAGAAAAATATAATGGAAATGTTCCTCAAACAATGGAAGAACTAACCAAACTACCAGGAGTAGGTAGAAAGAGTGCAAATGTAATAATGTTAGAGGCATTTAATAATCCACAAGGAATCGCTATAGATACCCATGCCAAAAGAATTTTAAATAGATTAGGGATGTCTAAAAATAGTGAGCCAACAAAAATTGAACAAGATGTTTTAAAGATTATTCCGAAGAAATATTACAAAGATGTAAACCATTTATTAGTATGGCATGGAAGAAAAATATGTGATTCAAGAAAACCAAAGTGTTTAGAATGCCCTATAAAAGAATATTGTAATAATGTAAAGAAAAAATGATTTTGAGAATTTATCTCAAAATCATTTTTAAAATTTATAGATATTTTTTTAAAGTTTCGACACTATCTTCTTGCATAGTAACGAAATCGTTTAGTATAGAATGCACATCATTTGCAGCATTTGGATTTTGATTCAGAAGACGTCTTCCTTCAATAATCCCCATATTAGTTCCTTGCATTAATAATTCAGATAATTTTGATGTAGTACTATCTTTAATTGTTCTAATTTGTATACCATACCAAGTCATTACTTTATTCATAGCATTAGTTTCATGAGGCTCTTTAGTGCTATAATTAGTATATAATTCATTAACTCGTCTTGAGATATCTTTATATTTGTTATATTCAGTGCTTAAAACCTCTTTAAATTTATGGTCATCCACCTTTTCAGAAACAAATGATAGAGCATCCATTCCCATAGTAGCTCCTTTATTAACTTCATCTAAAATATTTAAATTTTGATTATCCATAAAAACCTCCAATAATATTATAAATATATTATTTACCAGAAATAGAGAATTATACTATTTAAATAATTACACAAAAAATACTAGAAAAGAATACAATAGTTTAGGTGATTTTATGAAATTAGCAATTTGTTTAGCAGGTGGAGGAGTCAAAGGTGCTGCTCATATAGGAGCTTTAAAAGCACTTGAAGAAAAGAATATAGAATATGACATAATATCTGGAACATCTTCTGGAAGTATTGTGGCCAGCTTAAATACAATGCGGATATAACTCAGATGAAATTTTAGAACTTTTTAAAAAATATTGTAAGAAAATAAAATACATAGATGTAAAAAATATAGTAAAAGCAATATTTGGAATAATTATAAAAAGAACACTTATTATTGATGGGTTAAACAGTGGGGAGATAATAGAGGAAATAATTAATGAAGCAGCACATAAAAAAGGTATATATAATATAAATCAAATAAAAAAAACATTATTAATTCCTAGTGTGGATTTACATACAGGAGCGTTATATATTTTCTCTTCAGTGAATAAACGTAATACATATTCAGATGAAATTATATACGAAAATAATATTAATATAGGAAAGGCAGTAAGGGCGAGTTGTAGCTATCCAGGTCTATTTTCTCCTTGCGACTACAAAAACACAAAGTTAATCGATGGTGGAATAAGGGAAAATGTTCCGTGGAAAGTAGCAAAAGAAAATGGAGCAGACAAAGTATTATGCATAAAATTTCAAAAAGAACGAAGCAATAAAAAAGAAAAAAATATTATAGAAGTAGTAGAAAATTCAATGCAAATTTTATGCCAAGAGTTATCTAACTATGAAATGGAAGGAGCAGATTGCATATTAAGCTTAAAAACCAAAGATGTTCAGTTATTAGATTATACAAAAATAGACTACTTATATGAATTAGGATATAAGGAGACAAAAAAATATATGGATATGATTTAGATATCATAATCCAACCCTAATACGAATACACTTAAACAAAAAGTATTCGTATGGGGGTTTTAAAATGAGAGGAATATCAATAGAAGAAAGAGCAGTAAATTTAGCGCATTATATTATAGATTCAAAAGACACAGTAAGAGGAGCAGCTAAAAAATTTGGAGTTTCTAAAAGTACAGTACATAAAGATGTAAGTGAAAGATTAATACATATAAACCAAGCATTAGCAATAGAAGTAAGGCAGGTTCTAGACGAGAACAAAGCAGAAAGACATATAAGAGGAGGAATGGCAACAAAATTAAAATATGAAAAAGAATATATAAAAAACGGAGAAAAAGAAAATCTATAATATATGAAAAACACAATAAAATAAAGCTCTGACGAAAAGGATAAAGAAAGAAAAGATATTGTAGAAAAAGGTAAAAAAATGCTTGAAAAGAGAGATGATATATAGTATAATAAAAAAACAGAAAATGCTGAAAGCGTTGGAACTGTAGACATAATCGGTTTACAGAAGAATATAAATAGAATTAACATATTAGAGTGAAGGGGCATATATTAATAATTTAAAAATTAAAACAAAGCCCTAACTCTTTTAATTATGTTAATATATTACATAATTAAAACAAGAACTGTAATATAGAGAAGGAAATATGCACCAAAAGTACCAGAAAGTGAAAGGAAAATAAGTCAAAAAAATGTTGACATAATAATTAAAACGACATTATAATAAAATTGAAGGAAAAAAACAAGTATAAAAAATATAATAATCATAAAAAAGGATGAAGCATATGAAAAAATATATTTTAATTATCTTATTAATAGGATTAGTATTATCTAGTATTTTAGTTTATAATGCAATGAAAGTTGAGCAGAAAATATATAAAACATTTACGGATTCGGGATATATATTACAAAGTAAATTGGATAATGAAAATGATGTAGAAAGATATTACTTTAGCGGAGAGCAAAAGTATAAAGAAAACTATAATGAACAAATAACATTTGAAGACACAAATGGAGAAAAAGTAATATCAAACAAAAATAATTTTATTCATTATACAGATGGCTCAATTAGTGCATTTAAAAATGGCGTACTGGTAGATTTGACTGAGATAGAAAGTGACCCGATTTTCTACTATAATATTCTGGCTAATAAAACTTTAACAAAATCTGGAGATAAATATACAATTCAAAATCTAAATAAACAATTAAGCTTTTCATATCCATTATGGAAGATTGATACAAATAAATATCTAATTGCAGGAAAGGATATAACAATATCATTTGAAGATGGAACAGAAAAGACAATTAATGGATATCTAGAGTTTGAATATTTAGATAATGAAATAATTAAAATATATAATCAAGAGATAACATATCAGACTATTGGACAAGAAACTGTTTTATATTTGCCAGATGGTATAGAAATGAATTTAGCAAGTAAAATTGTTCGCAAAAATGATGAAAATCAAATGAGCTTGGAAAATATGGTAATAGATTCGGACGACAATGTAACAATAGTAGATCTTAGTGAAGAAGATGAAGAAGAAAATCAAGAACAAGAAGTTATAATACAAAATAATGGAAGTAACAATACTCAAACTAATAATGGAGATACAATAAATCAAAATAATGAACAACAAGAAAATAATGGACAAACAATAAATCAAAACAATCAGCAACAAAATAATAATGAAGAAAACTTACCACAAATAAATGGAAATGGAAGTGGAGATAATTCAAACATAGTAGACAACAATGAAGAAACAATAAAAACTCCAAAAATTAAAGTAACGAAATTTGAAGTAACTACAACTGGAGTAACAGCAGGTTTACAAATAACAGATGAAGAAGCATTATTAAAAAGTGATACAAACATAAAAATTATAAGAGTAGCAACAGGAAAAACAGTATATGAAACACAATATGCTTTAGGAGAATATGAAATAGAATTAGACGTACAAAGTTTAGAGCCAGATACAGAATACATTATGCAAGTAGAATCAGCTTATCAAGTAGAAGATATAGTATATCAAAAGAATTTTATATACAAACAATTCAGAACGAACATAACAGGTGTAAGTTTTGAAAAAGACGTATTTACCAACAAGAGTATGAGCTTTAAAGTAAAATTTGAAGAAAACTCTGGAATTACAAGAGCAGAGGTTAAAATATTGACAGAAGATGGACAAGAACTACAAGCACAAGACGTTATAAATGAGAGCATAATAAAAGGTAGTGAGGTAAACGTAGAATTTAAAGACTTAGATCCTAACACAAAATATGAAGTAAGATTAACAAATGTATTATACAATGGTCAAATATTGGTAAATGGATTTGATATATCACAATACCACACTACACTAAAAAATAGACCAGTAATTAGTGGAACAGAGTATGAAACAAATAAAAGGGATGGGAAATTTACTTTAAAGATAAATAATGTAGAAGATGAACACTCTGGTATTACAAGCTATAGATATGAAATTTATGATATGAGAATGCTAAATGAAACACCAGTAAAAGTAGTAGAATCAGACAAAACAGAAATAGAACTTCCAATAGATGAAACAATTATAAGAAATGTGGCTTATACATATAAGGTTGTTGCAATTTTCGATGATAATGAGAAAATCTGCGAATATGAAAGCGAATATAGTGCACAAATGAGAATGGATGGTGCAGTATTCCCAACAGTAAGCTTTGAAGAAGAGAAAATAACATTTGAAAGAATAGAAGGTACAATAGTAATTGAAGACAACGATAATACAATACAACTTGAAGATGATAGCATTTTACATGTAACATATACAGATTCAGTAGGAAAAACAGAAACTTTTACATCACAAGGGTCACTAAACATACCAGTATCAGTAAATAATTTAAGGGCAAATGAAACTTACAAATTTGCAGTTTATGGAACAGTTGATTTAAAAGATGGAAATGAACCAATTGATAAATGCTATATTGGTGGTGTAATTGTTAAAACAAAAGAACCAGAAAATTTAGTTGCAAATTTTGAACAAGAAACAGAAAATATAGAAAATACTTTTAACATAAAATTTCAGTTGTCTTCAGAAAATGAAGAAGGAGAAGAGTTAGAAGCACAAACATTAACAGGAATGGTATTTAGTATTTATTCAGGGCAGACACCAGAAGGAGAAGTACCACAAGGAACTCTAAGAAGAACTACAAAGGTTGTGGATACTAATATAGAACCATATGTCAGTGAATTAAAAGCTAACTATTATGATGAATCAATAGAAATTACACCAGCGTTCTTTGGAGCAAAAAACGAAGATTTCAGAGATGAATACTATACAATTACAGTCTCAAATGCGTATGATTATACAGAATATGAAAATGAGATACCAATAATACAATCTATGTTTGTTATTAAAACAAATGGATATATGCCTGATTTGCCGTCTGATCCAGATGATGCACTAGTCGTAGAGCCAATAAGAAATTATAATAGTGATACACCATCTGAAGAATTACAAAGTAGTACAGTAGTAGGATATCGTGTACAGGCAAAATATGACAATAGTGGGGGGTATGCTAAGAAAGTAAGATATCGTGCGATAGATGCTACAACAAATAAAGAAGTTGAAGTTATCGAAATTGAAGTAGGCGAAGATGGAATTATTCCAGTAGCAACATTTAATGTTGGAAAAGGAACTGCTAAAGATATTATAGATGAAGACGGATTAGCAAGGGGTAACAAATATTATTTTACATATGAAATAGAAGTAGATTTAGATGGTAATGGAGAAATTGATGATATATATTATCCACCATATATTGAAGGTGAAAAAGTAGTTTTAAAATCAGTTACAGTATCACCAGAGAAAGAAATGGCTCAAATTATACTATACCCATCAAGCTCTACAAATAATACAAGAACATATAAATATCAATTAAAAGATGTGGATAATGCTCTAACTAATAATGAAATGGTTGCAGTAATTGGCAATAAGATTGTGGATGCAAAAGAAATAGAAGAAACTGCAGAAGGAGAATTTAATACAATAACATTTAGTAACTTATATAGTGGTGATTTAAAGATTAGTGTAGAACAATCAGTAATGAAAGATACTACATCAAAAGAAAATATACTAATACAAGAATACTTTGAACAAGAAAATGATATTTCAAACCTAAAATATAAAGTATCTTTAGATAGTAATCGTATAGTTATTAATATACAAGATAGTTCAGGAAGTACATTTAATATATCAAACATTGAGAAAGTAGCAGCATTCCAAGTAATACTAAATGCAACAGATGGAAGTACAAGATACGTATCAGATTTAAAAACATTATCAAATAGTAATAATTTAACAGTTAATTTTAACGATATTGGAAACTTACTTAACAAAGAAACAGAAGTTTTAGTTAAGGCTTACTATGATAGTGGACATGTTGGATATGACGCAACATCAGAATATGTAATTTATCAGAAAGCTTGCTTAAGTTCAGAAGCAGGATACTATTACACATTAAATAATGAAGGTAATTTTGTAGAGAATACTTCTACAATGGGAAGTTTATATTATCGTGAACCAGACACAGCACCAAATCAGATAAGTATTATTAATGCAGTAAATAGTAAATATCAAAATAACATTACATTACAATATAGTGAAAAAGGAATGTTATATGAATATGGAACAATATTACAAAAAGAAGTATATGAAACAGAACTTACTCATATAGGAGATAATATAATAAAATTTGAAGAGATAATACCAGGAATAAGCTTGATAGACGAAAATGGAAATTTAAGAATCACATCAGAGCTTTCTAGAATTACAATGCAAGCCAATATTATCAAAGATGGAAAAACAGAGATTAAAGATAATAAAATTTATATTGATTTATTTGAAACTACTGAGACTGGTGCTAATCCAGTACTAGTAAAAACAATAGAAAAAAAATTATCAGATTTTAGTAGTGCAATAGTAATAGAGAACTTATCACCAAAAACATATTACGGAATGCAATTAAGGGTAATCTTAAAATCGTATAATGAAGAAACAGGAAATTATATAGAAGAGGAAAAATATTTGTATGATATTGACTATGAAGTAATAGGAAAAATGTATTATTTTTCAACACTAACAGATGTAGGAATAAGTGACATAAACGTAGAATATGTTCCAGAAGATTATGAAAATAAATCAATAAACATAAATTACAAGTTAGGTAGAACAATGGGATATAATGTGATTAAATATCGTTTAACAAAATACAATGAAGAAACACAACAATATGAGGAAATAGCAATTGAAATACCAGATGACAGAATATTTAATGAAGAAATGCAAAAATCATTAGAAGTAAATCCAGGAAGTATAATTGATTTTGGTGCAAAATATCAGATTGAAATAATTCCACTTGCATATGTTACAAATGTATCAGGAGAAGAGATAGAGTTGGAACTAGGAAAGAAAACACATGAGTTTTATTTAGAAGAACTAGAAGAACCAGTAATTGCAATTAGAGGAGAGAGAGTACTAAATGGAGAAAAAAGCAATATTGAATATAGAATAACAATTTATGATGAAGATTGCATGATTGTAGGAAATAATTATAAAGTTACAATACTAGATGATAAGCAAAATGATATTACACCAGAAGAAGTAAAAAATAGAACATACAGCATTGATGAGATTAATAAAAAATTTACAATAGAGAATGTAGATTTAAATAGAAAATATACATTAAGAGTAGCTGTAGAGTTAGATTATGAAAATAAAAATACAAACATAAAACAACTAACTAAAGACTGCATAGTATTATCAACAAATGAATATGGAATCACAATAGGAAAAATTGTAGCACTTACAAATGAAAAAGATGAAGCTCAAATAGACTTAAGGTTCACAGAAAGCTATAAATTAGAAGAAATTGATAAGGTAAGATACTCTGTTTATAATACAAGTGGATATTTATCTAGTAGAACAGTAGAATTTGTACCAAGAGTTATTACAGCATCAGAAGAAAAATATTATATGTATACATTAGAAGAAAATATTATAAAAGATGGAATCTATCATATAGAAATACAATTCATAAAAGAAGACGCAGAAAAAGGAGAAATAATAATAGATTCAGCAACAGTAGAATATGTATACACAGGAACATAATAAGGAGGAAAAAATCATGAGAAAGTTAACGGCAGGCAATAAGAAATCGTTTGCTATATTCACAATAATCATAATAGGAATTATTGCCATATTAATTTGGTGTTTGAGTATGGTACTAAAAATGCCAAAAGAAGAGTATATAATAGAAAGCGATAACTTTCTCTATGATGAAGAATATAACCCAATACAATTAGAAGAAGAGGCTACTATACAAAAAAAGTGGACAGGCAGTTATTATTTAAAGACAAACGATACAAATGAAGAATACAAATTAGGAACACAATGTGTAGCATATCAAGAAAGTACAAAAACAGTTAATTTATATGGAAAAATGTATCGTATTTATACAGATGGAGCTGTTGCAAAACTAACACAAAATACTACAATATCAAAAACATCAGAAGACCAATTATACAAACTAGGAGATAGAAAATATATAGTAATAGGAAACACCATTACAAATGAAACAGGCTCACTAAGTACAACAGGGTATTTGTTAGTTTTAATAGATAAAGCAGGAAATACATATTTATTAAATAATGAACTAAATTCTAGAACAATAAAGCCAATGGTAATTAATACACAAACATTTAAATTTGACGTGGCAAACGAGAAATTGATTTATAATGATGAAGAAATCGATTTAAAGAAAATTATAGGAAGTACAAACCAATATGTAAAACCAGAAGAAAAACAAGAACCTGCAACGATAATTCAATCTACAAACAATCAAAGTACGGTTATAAATAATGGAAGCACTATTACAAACAATCAAAGTACTACTACAAATAATCAAAGTACAATAATTAACAATAATACAACAATTAATAATCAGCAAAACAATACTAACATAAATATAGAAACAGATAATAATGGAACAGAAAAGACGGAACTTGCAAAGAGTGTACAATTGAGAGGGACAAGCACAGGTTCAACATATATAGATGTAGAATACAATGTTATAGATCCAGAAAATAAATATCAAACAGTATACTTGTTAGTAGATGGAGCAGGAACTGCAAAAACAATAGCATTAGATAAACAAGAAAACAAATATAGAATTACTGGTTTGAATCAGAATCAAGAATACAAAATTACTTTAGGAACAAAACAAATAAATGATGAGGGAATTTTAGAAGAGAGTATAGAAGACATTACATCAGCGAGAACAACAAAAGTAACATCAACATTAAAAATAACAAAAATAACATTAACAAAAATCTATTTTGAATTAATTTTAGATAAAAATCAAAACATAGATGAGGCAGAAATAGTTTTATATGTTGATGGCGAAGCAAAAGAGAGAACACAGGTTGATTTAGAAAAATCTGCCACAACGGCTGGATGGACAGGAAGTTTAGATTATCATTATGGAAAAGACATAATTTTAAAAATAGAAAATGCAAAATTTGATGGTAAAGCAATACAAATTAATATACAAGCAAAAGCAAAAAATTATTAAAGGAGGATAAAAAATGGAACAAATTTTAGTAGCAACATTATGGAGTATAGGAATTATGTTGGGAGCAACATTTTTAGGAATAGGAATAGGAGTTGGACAAATTGGCGCAAAAGTAGCAGAATCAGTAGGAAGAAATCCTGAAACAAAAAGTGATGTTATACACTCAGCATTAGTAGTTTTAGTAATATTAGCAGTATTCTTACTATTATTATTCGCATTCACATTTTTACTATTATTTTATAATCCACTAATTGCTTAAAACAAAAGCTAAAAGGAGCGTAAAAAATGGAAATAATCATAGCAAATATAGTAATTGTAATTATAATGCTTGGATTTTCAGTATTCATATTTAATAATGTTATAAAAAGAATAAATCAAAGTGCGAAAAAATGGTTTTTAGATAAGTTACAAGAGTATAACTATTTAGTAGAAGAAAAGGAAAATGAATTAGAAAGCCTAAGAAAGCAAATTGAAGAAGAAAAAAGAAAATTAAATTCAACAAAGCAAATACAAAATGCACCAGAGGAAATATTCAGCGAAAAAATAGAAGAAGTGCTAGCAAAGATGAGAGAATATAAAGGCATACAAAAAGAGATTCCAAGGAGGCCGGAAGTTATATATGATATTCCAACTCCGCAATATAAAGAAGCATCTTTCTTTAGCAATTATAAACAATTAAAGAAAAAATTCAATTTAGACATTGAAGAAACAATAAAAAAATTTATAACAGAGCATAAAACAAATGAAGATGAAAAAGAATATAAAGTATTGGTAGATTTTTGTAATCAATTTAATAAAAAAATATTATATGAATGTTCAACATTATCAAAAGAAGACCAATATGAATTAGTACAATCTGTTTTAACAGAAGAAGAAAGAAAATGGATAAATATAGACGGAAACAAAATTCACAAAGGTCAATTTACAATTAGAAATCTAATAGAAAAATTACAAGAAAGAATAAAAAGAATAGATCCAACTATCTATATATATATAGGTAGAGAAGACCTAAAATATGATAATTTAGACCCAAAGATAAAAACATACTTTTACAAAAACATGTCAGAGGGTGTTATTATACACTACAAAGGAAAAATGTATGATTATAGTATATAGGAGAAGAAAAAATGAGTACACATATTGATGAATTAATAAGTAAAAAAATAGAGCAAATTAAAAATGACCAAAACGTATTTGAAGCAGGGAAAGTAATAAGCGTAAAAGATTACATTATCGAAGTATCAGGATTAGAAAATGTATCTTTTTTTGAAAAAGTAACAATTTGGGAAAAAGCAATGGGATATGTTAACCAAATAAAAGAAGAGTCTGTAACGATTGCTATTGTTAAACAATATGCACCAATTCAAGTTGGCGATACTGTAAGTTCAACAGGTGAACAATTTAAAGCAATTTTCGCACCAGAAGCAATGGGAAGAATAACAGACTTATTCGGAGTAGATTTATTAACTGGTCGTAGTTTTGAAAAAACAACATATATAAACATAGAAAACCCAATTGTTCCTATTATGGATAGGAGAGACGTATGTAGACCAATGTTAACAGGAATTGCAGGTATAGACCTAATGTATCCTATTGGAAAAGGTCAAAGACAATTAATAATAGGAGATAAAAAGACTGGAAAAACACAAATAGCTCTAGATACTATTGTAAATCAAGGTGTAATAAGAAAAGAATATGGTGAAAATACAGTATGTATATATATTGCAGTAGGAAAAACAAAGAAAGAAATAAGAAACATATATAATGAATTATTAAAAAGAAATGCATTATCATATACAATGATGTGCGTAGCAACAAATGATGATACTCCACCGGTAATAAGCTTAATTCCATATGTAGGGCTATCAATTGCAGAAGAATATATGAATAAGAAAAAAGATGTCTTAGTAGTTATAGATGACTTAAAAGCACATGCTGATAACTACAGAGAAATAAGCTTGATATCTGGAAAAACACCAGGTAGAGAAGCATATCCAGCAGATATATTCTACTTACATTCGAGACTATTAGAAAAAGGATGTCAACATAAAAATGGTGGTTCAATCACAATATTACCAATAGTAGAAACTAAAGGTGGAGATATAACAGATTATATTTCAACAAACATAATATCAATTACAGATGGACAAATAGTGCTTTCTGAAAAAGAATTCAGTAAAGGTCAAAAACCAGCTATAAACTATGGAGTATCAGTATCAAGACTTGGAGGAGCAGTACAAAACGAAAAAATGAAAAAGCTAGGAGCAAGTGTAAGAAGAAAATTCCTAAGCTACTTAGAAACTAAAGAAGTATACGAACTTGCAAATATGGATGAAATGAGTCCAGAACTAAGAAGAAAAATGCTAGAAGGAAGAAAAATACAAGAAGAGCTTAAACAACCTAAATATTGCCCACTTTCTGAGAAACAAATCCTTGATAAATTTAAAGAGTTAGGTGAGGAAAATAGATGAGAATCAAAAGTGTAGTAAAGGTAATGAACTTTCACTCTTTATTAAGAGTAGATTCTTCTAGAAAAACCGCAGAAAAATACTTTAATTACGAAAAAGAATTAACAGATTTTGCGGATAATATTCTTAATAATAGAAACTTAATATTAGATAAAAAAGTATTAAAACTAAACAAAAACAAAAGACCGTTAAACATATATATAGGGAACGACTTAGGTTTTTGTGGAAATTTCAATACTAACGTTAATAATAAAGCAAAAGAAGAAGTAGATGCAGATAAAATTATAATAGGTAAAAAAATAAGCCAAGAAAAGCAAAATGTAGTATTAAGTTTAACAAAAGAAGAATATATGGAAAGACATAAAGAGATTGAAGAAATATTATATGAAAGCATAAAAAGAGCCAAAAATAGTGAAATTAATATTATATACAATCATTATTATAATATTAGTCACATTGAGCTTATAAAGAAAAAACTGTTACCATTAGAAAACTCAGATAAAAAGAAAGGTCTTTATAGAGAAGACTATACTGTAGAGGGAGATATAAACAAAATATTGCTAAACATTATAGTATTATATCTAAGCTATGAAATAAGAGTTGCTGTGGAAAATAGTTATGCATCAGAAAATGTAATGAGACAAACAATTACAAATGAATCATTAAAAAAGATTGATGAAATCGAACAAGAAAACAAAAGAATAGAGAGAAAAGAAAAGAACAAAAAGAGCTTTAAGAAAGTTGTAGAAAACTTTATAAAACTAAGGAATAAGGGGAAATAGAATGGAAAGCATTGGAAGAATTTTAGAAATTTCAGAGTTGAATGTAAAAATATTATTATATGATAATCAAATACAAATAAAAGATGTTGTTACATGTAAATTAGATGAAAAAGAATACGATTTTGAAGTAGTAGAAATGGAACAAGATATTGCCTATGCAGTACCTTTTGAAAGAGTAATAGGATTAAAAAAAGGTTTAGAGGTTGTAAAAAAAGAAGGTGGACTTCAAATTGAATATTCAGATAAAATGTTAGGAAGAGTATTTAGCCCATATGGAAAAACAATAGACAATGATGCTATGATTGAATCTAGTAAAACAAGAAATGTCTATGAAAGAAAGATAGGAATAGAAGAAATAAGCATCAACAATGAACCATTATGGACAGGTATTAAAGCCCTGGACTTCTTTGCCCCATTACAAAAAGGATATAAAATGGGATTACTAGGAGGAGCCGGTGTAGGAAAAACAGTTCTAATTAAAGAAATCATAAACAACGTATACAAGAAATTTAGATCTAATGCTGTATTCGTAGGAGTAGGAGAACGTTCAAGAGAAGGTAAAGAATTATATGATGAAATGGAAAGAGATGAGCTATTAGATAAAATGGCCATGGTATTTGGGCAAATGGGTGAAAATCCTTGTTCGAGATCAAAAGCCGTATATTCTGGCTTAACACTAGCAGAATACCTAAGAGATGAGAAAAAACAGGACGTTCTAATTTTCATAGATAATATATACCGTTTTATACAAGCAAAATCAGAAATATCAACAGAATTAAAAAGAGTGCCAATTGAAAATGGATACCCAACAACAATGGCATCAGATATAAGCGAAGTGGAAGAAAGAATAAATTCAACAGGAAATGGCTCAATAACATCATTCCAAGCAATATACATTCCAGCAGATGATATTACAGACGAAGCAGTACAAGCAATAACAACTCACTTAGATGGACAAATTGTATTAGACCGTAAAGTAGCAGAAAAAGGTTTATACCCAGCTGTAAATGTGTTCAAATCTAATAGTAAAGCAATAGACCCAGAAATAGTAGGAGACAAGCACTATGATTTAGTACAAGAAAGTTTAAGATATTTAGTTCGTTATGAGGAATTAGAAGAAATTATTGCAGTACTAGGAATTGATGAATTATCAGAAGAAGATAGAAAAATCTTTTATAGGTCAAGAAAACTAAGAAATTATTTCACACAACCAATGTTTGTTTCAGAAAACTATACTGGAATAAAAGGAAAATTGGTAGATATAAAAGATGCATTAATAGATATAGAAGATATACTAAAGGGAAAATATGATGAGGTAGACGAAAGCGAATTCTTATATAGAGGTACAATGAATGAGTAGAAAAGAAAGAGTAAAATTACTAACAGATGCTGGAGCAGCAATTAATGTAAAAATACTAAGTATGAAAAAAGGCTTGGTTGAATATAGTGATGTACAATTTGTTCGCATTGTTAGTAAAGAGTATAACTTAATTATTATGAAAGATTATTTGCCAATTATAGGCGAAGTAAATGGAATTGTAGAAGTTGAAAGAATAAATGATACAGTAAAATTAGAGAAAATTATAGGATACTATATACACAAACATAATGAATTTAAATTATTTATAAAAGAGGATGAAAATGATTGATATAATATTATATACTATTACCTTGTATGCAAGGCCATTTGTAGTAGTTTCATTAATAATACTTGTAATAGGTTTTCTATTATATTATTTAAGTAAAAGATTCGATATACACAAAAAAAGTACGAGATATTTAGGATTACTTACACGGAATAAATCAAAAGCAAATATTCCAATTATCTGCTATTTTAATAAGAACAATATTAGTGATTTATGCATTAATAGATAATCAAATTAATATAGAAGCAATGATAGTTATGATAATAACAGCAGGAATAATTTATGTAATATTAACACCTAGAAAAGCAATATTTGAAACTATTAATATAATAGCCCAATCCACTATAATTTACTTTGTAGATATTCTTCATGGCTACAGAGTAGAAATAAGCAATGAAAACTATATATTACAAGTAGAAATTGCATTAATGATGTTTGTAACATTATATGCCATGTACTTCTTCTTAAAAAATGTAGAAGATATAATAAAACCTAAAAAGAGAGGAAAGAGAATGAAAAGATGAAAAAAGATGGTATTATAAAAATAATATTTGTTTTTGTGATGATGGCAGTAATTGTAATTATAGCAAAATATATTTCAAATTTAAATACTAATAAACTAGAAGAACATCAATTTTATCAATACTTTGGTGGAAGAAGAGTAGAATATAAAGGAAATTTAGAAATAAGCAAACAAAATAATGGTATAACAAATTTACAGATGGAAGATGTAAAAATTGAGTTAGATAGTACACCAATATATTATCAAGATATAGAAAACAAATTATTATTGCCAGAAGATATGGCAATAGTATTTCCTGTAGATGAAGGTAATATGCAAAGAGTAAACCATTTTTCAGCGGTGCAATTAGAAGATAATATTCCATATATACAATATGAGGGATATAAAAAGCAAGTAAGAAATTCATTCTTATTTGATGGAAATGACTTATACATTTTTTTAGAGCCTGTTACACTAACTGTAGGAGAACAAACGTATGAATTATCTAGACTTTCATATGCCATAGTTTCATATAGACAAACAGTAGAAATATATCAAAAACAAGAGGATAAGTATACAATCATAGAAGAAGCAAATTATGGAGATGTAACTGCAAAAACTGAGGCGTATGAAATAAACTTAAGTACAGATTCTTTAAAATATCAAGAAAAAGAACAATTATTATTAAAGAAAATAGAAATATTACGAAGTTTTGAGTTTGAGAAATAGAAGGGGAGGCAACACAGATGAAAGAATCTAGAAAAAAAGAAAAGATAAAAAAAGGAAATAATAAAAAAGAAAATAAAATTAATAGAAATCATATGCCAATATTTTTATTAGGAGGGCTTATACTCATATGTGCCATCCTAATAATATTTTATTATATGGCTCTTCGTTATGCGCCAATAAGTACAATAATGTATGAAGGATATGGAATAGAAGCAAAAATAGTAACAAAAAACTTAAAAAGTGAAAATTTCGAGAGCGCAGAACAAGCAATTCCATTAATAAAAGTAGAAGAACAGGAAACAATCTATGAAAAGAGAAAAAGTTATTATGTGGGTGGAAAAGAAAAAAAGAATATAGATATAGTTTATCCAATATACGTAAATGGAAAATCTGCTCTATTAAACATCTCAGAAGATGCAAATATAATAACAAGAAATTATGAAAAAGTAGAAGGCTATGAAAACTTTATGTTAGCAGAAGGAAAGCTGTACAATGCCCATGATTTAAGTAAAGCAGATAACAATGAATACATATTGTTAGAAACAGGTGAAGGAACATATGTAACAACAAAAGAAATAAAGATACAAACAGAAATAGGAGAGTATGTAATACCAGTAAATAGCATAATATATTTCACAGAAGAGTACATAACATATTATGAAGTAGAAGAAGATAAATTAATATATAATAATATATTAGAAATAGATGGAAATAGCAAAGTAGCAATAGAAACAATGGAAGAAATAAGCTATGAAGACTTTCTAAAGAAATTAGGAATAATAGAAGAGAATCCAGAAATACAAACAAAACCAGAAGAGGAAAAAGATGATGAAGCAACTGAAGGTGTAGAAGGAAGTACAGGGGGAAATAGTGTAGGAGGAGCAATAGAAGGTGAAGGCACAGAAAATGAAGGTTCAGAAGGAGAAAGTGGAGAACAAGCCTATATAAGACCAACAATAACAGCAGAAGAATTCGAAGCAAGAGTATATACAGCAAAAACAAATATTCAGATAAATGATCCTCAAGGAAGAATAACTGAGGCAATATTTGTAGTAACAAGGAACAACAAAA
The DNA here is from genome assembly GCA_045650705.1 of Clostridia bacterium. Taxonomy (GTDB): domain Bacteria; phylum Bacillota; class Clostridia; order TANB77; family CAG-508; genus UMGS1781. Next base: position 15,591 of record JAZRRK010000037.1, on the reverse strand, counting down.
CATATCAAAGAAGACAAATACTAAGTAGTGGAATATTAGAAATAACAGGACTAGTTCCAGAGACAGAGTTTGAAATAGAAGGACAATATAAATATTACAACGAACAAAACCAAGAAGTACAAGAAACTTTCTATAAAGGCAAAATAAAAACAGGAACAATAAAGGATTTAGGAAGTATAAAGCTAGAGCATGAACCAGGAGAGATATATTCAAACAAAGTAGAAATAAAGAACTTCAAAATAGGAAACGATATAAATGATGAAGTAGTAAAAGGAATATCAAAAATAGAGATAGAAATAGATGGAATAAAATACAAACTAAGTAATAGCGATATAAATAAGCTAAAAAATGGAGAAACTATTAACTACAAAACAAGTGAAACTGTAAAATCAGACCAAAAAGTAACATATAAAATTCAAATATATGATAAACAAGGAAATGAATTAAAAGTAGAAAACGGAAAAGGAAAAACAAGAACATCAAAAGCTATACCAAGTGTAAGAGTACAAATGAAAACACAAGAAGTACATATAACAGAAATGACAATTAAATTAGATAATAAAGACAATGTAAAACTAGAAAATTATTATTATGTTATATTAGACAATAAACAAGAAATAATAAGAGGAAAGTTAGAACAAAAAGATAAAGAAATAACGAGAACAGACCTAGACCCCAATGGATATTATAGAATATGCTTTTATGCAGATTATGATTTAGACGACGAAAAAGGGATAAGAAGAAATAATAAAATAGGAGAAGCTACATTTACAACAATGCCACTAGCATCTTTAGGCAACCTATATTGGAATACAGCAATAACAGAATTAGAGCCAAATCGAGCAGTGTTATCAATACAAATAGATGAAATGAAAACAGATAAACGATTGATACAACTTATAGATTATATAGAGTTAATAGTAAAAGACAAAGAAGAAAATATAATTTATAACAAATCTTTAGATAAAGAAAAAATAAAAGCAGAAGAAATAATATTGCAAGAACTAACAGGTTTAAACTCTAATACAGAATATAACTATGAAATAAATACAAGAATAAAACAGGGCAGTGTAGAGGAACAAGCAGAAGAAGAACAAACAGGAAATAGTTTTATAACTAAGAAGAAACCAGCAAAAGTATTAATAAAAAATCAATTTGTAACAGGAGAAATAATAGACTTTGATGTAAAAATACAAGATGAAGATGGAGCAGTACTAACAAATAGTGTTAGATTAGAAATAAGAGATAGAAAAAATAATATTATAATATTAGAAAGTATAAAAACAAATGGAGAATACGAAAGAAAACAATATAATAAACTAGAAGAAAATGAAACATATACAATAGCATATTATGCAGATCAATACAATGAAGGAAGCGATAACTCAACATACGAGCAAAACTATGAGATATACAGAGAAGAAGTTATAACAGAAATGGGAATTAATGGAGAACTAAAATTACATTCTGTAAGTAAAAAAGGAACAGGAAAAAACCTAATAAATGTAGCATCAGAAGTAAATTGGGTAAGCCGTTCTTTGTTTAATAGTCAAGGAGCTTATACAAAAGAATACAATGCTGAAACTGGAATTTTAACTATAACAGGTAACCAACATTACGTGTATGACTTAAGAGAATATTCAGGACAAACTGTTACGCTATCATTTAGTGCAATGTTATTAGGAGAAGTAGATAGTTATTATATATGGGTACAAAATGGCAAAGAGGCTATAAATCAAAATTATACAAGAATAACAAACTTAAGCAATACCGAATGGAAAGAATACCAATACACGTTACAAGTAGATGAAACAGGGTATGTAGGTTTCAATGTGGTTAATTCAAATTACGGACTAAACCTGAAAAATGTACAGATAGAACTGGGAGATAAAAAAACAAGATATGAAGAATTTGCATATCAAAGAGAATTAGAAGTGTCAGTAAACTTAGAAGATAAAAAACAAGAAATTGTAACAAATGATTATTATATAAGAATATACGAAAATAATAATCTAATAAAAGAAGAACGTTATGAAGAAATAGGCGAAAATCATAAAGTAGAAAATGCAATAAAAACTTTTTCTAATTTAAAAGAAGGAACAACTTGCCGTATAGAGCTTTTAGTAAAAATAAGAGATAGATATTACACCTTAGATTATTACGAACTAGAGATAAAAAAAGAAGACGAAATAAAAGCAATATCAAACGAAGAAGAATTTTTAGAGATTCAGCCATATGGACATTATATAGTAGTAAATGATTTAGACTTTACTGGGAGAGCATGTTGTCTTACTGGAGCACAATGGCATGGAGTTTTAGATTTTAATGGACATACTCTTGTAAGAGATATTAAGAGTAGTAGATATCTTTTTAACAGAATAGGAGAACAGGGTATTGTAGAGAACTTAGTATATGATATAAAATTAAACAATGAAAATGAAGTTACAAACTTCTATCGGAATTTTTGCTGAAAATAATGGGGTCTTGAGAAATATACAGATTAATTTGATAGAAAGTAATGCTGTTTCTAATACAGAAATAAATTTATTTGGCTGGATGAATGGGGCAACAGGAATAATAGAAAACTTTGTAATTAATATGAAAGAACCAATATATGGAGCCAATCATTTATATGCTGTGTGTAGATATAACAGAGGTACAATCCAAAATGGATATGTATATGGAAAAAATATTGAAGCAATAATGCCATTAGCAGAAGGGCAAACTAGAGAAGTATCTGTTATAACTGGACAGAATTACGTAAAAGGTACAGTAAAGAATGTATATACTTTAGCTTCTATAAATACATTAAAACAAGATGGTGTAAATGAGAAAATTGCCAATTTGGTATATCTGGTTGCTTCAGGATTAAAGCTAGAAAATTCATATTCTGTTGGAATTGGTAACTGGGAAGAATTCACAAAAGGACCAAACACAGTAAGTTCTGCTAGTGGAACTGTAGAAAATTGCTACTATTTTTGTGATGAAACTTTTACTAATAGTGTTAGTAAAAAAACAAGTATGTTAGCACTTTGGGATACAAATTTTCAAAACCAAGTACTAAATAAAAATGGTGGAGAATTTAATGTAGATGAATTAGTAAGTAAGGGATACTATCCACATATAAATATGCCAGAAGTAATGCCAAGGCAGGAATATATACCACTTCCAGAAGTAGAAGATAGTGACCTAGCAGATTTATTATCAATAGAAATATTAGAACAAAACGAAAATGAAGCAACAATATCATGTAATATTCATAATCCATCAGGAGAAAATATTACAGAAATAAAAGTAGAAAATTTAGAAACTAGTATAATATCACAAGAATATGAAGATGGTGTAAGTAAAGTAATTCTAAAACTTTCAAATCCTAAATTATGTGTTTCAAAATATAGTGTTATGAGCATTACAACTCAGGGAGCATTTGGAACACCTTATACAAGAAATTATGAGCAAAATGAAAGATTTATGGAAATAGAATTTTTTAGATTGATATATAATATACAAGATTGGAAGGAAATAAACCAATCGCCAACAGAAAATTATAAATTAATGGCAGATTTAGATTTTATAAATAATAGATATGATGTAAGAATTTCAAAAACATATTCAGGAAAGTTAGATGGAAATGGATATTACATAAAAAACGTTAATATAGAATATTTAATTGTGAAGCTATCTGGAACTATTATGAATCTAAATATTGAGAATGTGAAAATAAAAGCAAATGTTGGTGGAGGTTCTATAATAGGAGTGGCAGATGCAGGCTCTAAATTAGAAAATATTCATATAAAAAATGTAGAAATAGAAAACACCGGTGAAAATATGAAAGTCGTAGGAGGAATTGCAACAACAACTGGTACAGCAATAATACAAAATTGTTCAGTAAGAAATATAAATATAAAAATAAATGATACTAAAATTACAACAATAGGGGGATTGGTAGGAGTTTCTAATAATACTAATATATATAATAGTTATGTAACAGGTTTAAATATAACAGCTGATAATGTAGCATCCACAGATGGAATGGGTGGGATTATTGGAAAACTTACTGGGTCAGGTGATATAAAAAATTGTTATGCAACACGGAAATATAGATAGCTGTTTAAGTACTGTTGGAGGAATAGTAGGTTCTAATATTAGTGAAATAAATGTAAATAATTGCTATAGTACTGTAAATTTACAAACAGATATAGGGTACATAGGAGGAATTGAAGGTAGAGAGCAGAAAACAAATAATTCTATCCAAGATTCAGGAAACTTAGTAATTCGGAAACATATATTGTAAGCTTGAAACAGAATTTTTAAATAGAATTATTGGAACAGGAGCAAAAGGAACTAACTATGCATATGAAGGTCAGCTAATAAATGGTTTAAAATCTGAAGAAACCTATGATGCAACATTACTAACAAAACAGCAATTACAAGACCCAAATACATATGCTTCAATACTAAATTGGGAAGATGCATATGATTATAGTGAGGTACAAGAAGGAATATTACCAAAATTATATTATAAAGATACCAAAGAACTATTACCATATCAAGAAGATATTTATATAGATTCAGAAGATGGAATCTCAGTAGAGGACTTAGAAATAGAACAAGGGCCAACTTATATAACAGGAAGATTAATAATTAATAACCTAAAAGAACTGCCAATATCAGAAATAAGAATAGAAGATATGAAATGCGAAATACTAAACCAAGATACTGAGGACGGAAAGACATATATAGATTTTAAAGCAACACCAACAAGATACTATGATAGTTATAAAATATATGAAATAGGATATAGCGAGAATGGAGAAACAAAGCAAAAAGAAACAAGTGTAAAAATAGATGCAGTATTTTATAAAGAACTGTATACATTTGAGGATTGGCAATCTATTGAAGAAGGAACATACCAAAATTACAGGTTAATGCAAGATATAGACTTCACAGGAAAAGAAAATATAAAAAAAGATGTAACAATAGGAAGATTAGAAGCAGAAGGAAATAAAAAAACATTAAAAAATATAAAAATATCAACAGATAAGAGCGATACAGGTCTAATAAAATCTGTACAAAACAGTATGAAAAATATAATATTTGAAAATATAGAAATAACAAATACAGCTACAATAACTAATATTGGAGTAATTAGTACAACAGGAGCAACTTATGAAAACATTGAGTTTATAGATATAAGAATACAAGCACCAAATGCAACAAATGTTGGAGTAATAGGAAATATGAGTTATGGAAATATACAAGGTATTATTCTAAAAGATATAGAAATAACTGGAAAAAACTATGTGGGAAGTTTCATAGGTACAACAGCTGTTACTGGAATATCAAATATAACAGCAAATAACATTACTGTTACAGGAAATGATTATGTAGGAGGTATTTTTGGATACAAACCCTACGAGTATTATAAAGACGGAAGTTACCTTATAGGGGGAATAACAGCAGATAATATAACAGTAACAGGAAGAGATAGAGTTGGTGGAATTTTGGGGTTTGGTGTATGTCATAATATAACATTAACAAATAGTAATATAACAGGAAGAGATAGAGTTGGTGGAATAACTGGTCAAACAGAGAGTTGTTGGGATAGAGAAGACATGGTGGATTTGAAATTAGAGAACAATACTATACAAGGAAGTAGAGAGTACATTGGAGGAGTAGCAGGATATACAAAATATATAAACTCTTCCTGCAAAAATACAGAGATAATAAAATGTAATATAATAGGAACAACAGTAAATAGTAATTATGTAGGTGGAATTTGCGGATATACTCAAAGTCACTTAGAAAATGTTAGTGTAAAAGATTCTATAATTTCAACAAAAGGAAGTTATGTAGGTGGAATGATAGGAATATGGAATGACCGGTGTTGCAACTGAGTTTGTTCATTTAAGGTACAGTTTTGTGCAAGATACAACAATAGAAGGGTATTCAAAAGTAGGAGGACTAATAGGAGAATATAAAAGAGGAGAAATAGTTTTAAGTTATGTTGATGCAGATATTAAAGCAACAGCACATACAGCAGGTGGAATAGTAGGATATATAAATAATATTGGAATGACAAATGCAAATAATACTTCTAAAATTTATAAATCTTATGTTGCGAATTCTACATTAGAAGCTCCAGAAAAAGTAGGTGGAATAATAGGGGATAGTGATCAAACATTATTAGCAGGCAATTATTACTATAACAACCTAGTAGAAGCCAATATTACAACAGATAATATGGAAACCGCTTCATTAGGAATAGGCGGAAGGAAACAAGATAGTACATTAGCAAATACATATGTATATAAATATTCAAAACTAAATGGTGAGTATGTAAATACTACAAATGATACATTTACAGAAGAAAATTATGTTACTATTGAAAATCTAAAGAATAAAAGTTTCTATACACAAACACTAGCTTTTAGTTACTTTATTTATGATGTGTTAAATCAAAATAAATATCCAATACTATCTTCTACATATAATAGTTCAGAACAAACTGGAATAGACTTACCAGAAGAACCAACAGGGGAAATAAGCGTGCTAAGTGAAGAATTACCACAAGTAACAGCATACAGTTTAAGAGCAAATAGGCTAAATGTAGATTTAAGTTCAGTACCAAGTGGAACAACATTAACATATGGAACAGATGATACAGAAGAAACAACAATAGATGTAGAAAATAGAACATACACATTTGAATACGACTACCAAACACCAATTACACTAACATTAGCAAATAGAGTAGAAGAAGAAACAATAGTAATAAACCCTGAAGATGTAAGAAATACAGCAAGTGTAGAATCAAATACAATAGCATACTTAGAAAACGAAAGCTTAATAGTAAATGGTGAAAAGGTAGAAGGCAGTTACAAGAACTTGGTAGATGGAGAGGCTCTACTAGAAGATGGAAACATATACAACATAGCTGAAAACACAGTAGAAGAAACAAATGGAATAAGTTTAGCCCTAGTAGAAACAGAGGCCAAAGAAGAATACAACTACTATGGAAATGAGATAGAAACATATGGAACATATAGTGTAATAAACGGAAAAGAAACAGAAGCAATATATACAGTGAGAGACCAAACATTAAGTATAACAGATGGAAAACTAGAAGATATTCAATCAGGTAAAATAGTAGATAGCTACAATGGAAACGAATATGAAACAATACTAGGAACAGATGGAAAACTATATAACCTAAAAACTGCAATAAAATACCCAGAAGACTTCAAAAACGAAGGGATAAAAACAATAGCAGTAGATAGTAGCAGTGAAGAAAGAATAGCAGTTGTACAATATGAAAATGGAAGTGTAGAAGCATTTAATTATATGACAGGAGAAACAAAATACGAGCAAATCAAAAAAGAAGATATTGGTTTATGGGAATACATGCAAAGTAAATTGGAAAAAGAGGAAACAACAAGCATGCAAGAAAGTTATGAAGTAAGTAAAAAGGTAGAAGAAAAATTACAAGTAAAACCACTAGAAGAAGAAACGGGCAAAAATGCAAAATATATAACCATGTACAATAGCGAAACAAAAACACACGAAATCTACAAAGAAGAAGAGCTATTAAACTTAAGTAGTGAAGAAGCAAAATCAGAAACAGAAAAAATACAAGAAGATGAAGAACTAAAAGAATATTACTTAAACACAGAGGGTGAAAAAATACAAATACAAAAAGGATTCTACTTAGTAATGGGAAGCATTGCAGGAGTTCTAATATCATTAGTAATATTAAGAAAAATAACAATAAGAAAAAGACAAAAGAAAAATAAACATACATAATATAAAATAGGGGGCTCTTTTGAGAGTCCTCGTTTTCTTCACTATAATTTAACATTACCACAAAATTCGACATAAAATATAATAGCTTAATTAGTTTTTGAGGTGGTAGTGTGAAGATAAAGAAGGGTGACATAGTTGCTAGGAAGTCATATGGAAAAGATATTATTTTTAAAATAGATAGAATTATAAAATTAAAAAATGGTGAAAGCTATTGTATACTCAAAGGATTGACAGTTAGAATAGAGGCAGATTCACCATTAAACGATGTTGAAATTGTAGAAGAAAAAAGAATAATAAGTACAGAAAAGAGAATAGAAGATTTAATAAACAAAAGAATAAATGATAATAAGAAAAACAATAGAAATTATTCTATTAAAACAGGAAAGATATTACACTTAGATGGAGACAGAAAGTATAGTGAGAAATCAGCAAGATACTATAGAAAAATGGGTTTAAATGCTATTGTAAAAAACATACCAGAAAATAGGCAAGCATCAATGGTAGGATATTTATTAGAAAAATATAATCCAGATATACTTGTTATAACACGGGCATGATGCAATGTTAAGAACAGGAATGAATTTTTCAAACATATATAATTATAGAAATTCAAAGCATTTTGTAAATACTGTAAGAGAAGCGAGAAGATGGGCTAGAAGTTCAAATAAATTAGTTATTTTTGCTGGTGCTTGCCAAAGCTTTTTTGAGGCATTAATAGATGCTGGAGCAGATTTTGCTTCTTCACCAGGTAGAATATTAATAGATTTTATAGATCCTTTAATTGTTGCAGAGAAAGTGGCCGTAACAGACAAAAGAAAATTTGTAAGCAGTTATGAAATTGCACATGAAATAAAAGAAGGAGAAAAAGGAATTGGTGGAATTGGTGCAATGGGTAAAAAAACAACAGTAATAATTATGTAATAAAAATGTAATAAAAATGTAATAATTTGAAATTTAAAACATATAGCCTTAGGGAAGTAAAGAATACACGAAATTGACATTAAAAAACATTTTTTGACAATTATCTACTTAGGTGATATAATCCGAGAAAAGTTAATGAATAGGATGTGTGGTTGTATGATTTGCAAAGACGATATCTCTAACATTAAGAGTGAAATAGGCGAAAACATAGGACGAAAAGTAATTATTAAAGGAGCAATGGGAAGAAAAAAGTTCTTTGAGGAAGAAGCGGTTATAGAAAACACTTATTCAAACATATTTATAGTAAAAAATTCAGAGAAGGAAACAAATGCAAGTTATAGATATACCGACATATTAACAAATGAATTACAAATATCAATATTTAATGGAGAAGAATATTTTCCATTAGTACCAGCAGCATTAAGATCAAAGTTTTAAAATTTAAATTTTATAAAAAATTCCTAGTTTTAGGAATTTTTTTTGTACTTCCTAATATAATGTAATAATTAAGGAGGGAATTATATGGTATTAGAAACAACCAAAAATCAAATTACTTTAAACAGAATAATAGGACAAAAGAAGGAAAATCGTTTAATAGAGAATGATATAATTGTTAATGATGTTAAACCAGATGTATTAAATGTAATTAGTACGTCTGGGATAGTAAGTATTTATAAAAAAGAAGTTATGGATGGAAAAGTAAGATTAGATGGAACAATAAATACATATATAATATATTTAGCCGATGATGAAAATGGAAGTGTAAGAACTTTAAATACTAGTTTGGATTTTACGCAGATAATAGATATTGAGAATTGTACTGATGAAATGAAGTCAGAAGAAAACATTATTGTAAAAAGTTTTGATACAAAAGTTATAAATGGAAGAAAACTAAATATAAAAGCAAATATAGAAACAAGTATAAGTATATATTCAAATGAGACATTTGATGTTATAACAGGTGTAGATACAAGCAAGAATGTTCAGGTACTTAATAACAATCAGAGAATATCAGCATTGCTTGGAAGTGGTAGTAACAAAGTTGTAATTAAAGATACTATAGCAATAGATGCTACAGATGATTTCGCAGAAATAATGAAAGTTAATTTTAATATTATAGATGAAGAAACAAAAATAAGTTATAATAAAGTACTTTCAAAAGCAGATGCTGTTGTTGAAATAATGTATTTAACAGAAGATAATAGAATAAATACTGTTATAACTAAGATTCCAATAATGGGCTTTGTAGATATGCAAAATATAAGTGAAGATTGTGAATGCAAGATAAAAAATACATTAAGTAATTTAATTATAAGACCAAATAATACAGACGAACATTCAATATATGTAGAAGCAGAAATTGAAATAGCTTGTAATGCATATGAAACAAAAGATATAAACATAATAGAAGATTTGTATAGTATTACAGATAATATTGAATTTACAAAGAAGGATATAAATATAATTACAGAAAGAAATTTATTGAAAGATATATATACTATGAATGAAAACATTAGAATACCGGAATTAACCGGAAGAGTATTTGATGTGCAAGCAAATGTAAATATAAACGATACTCAGGTTAGAAGGAGTAAAGTAGTATATGACGGAAATTTAAACTTAGAAATTCTATTAGAATCTAATGGAGGAGTTATTACAAAGTCAGTAGATTTTCCGTTCAATTTTGAAGTGGTGTCAGATAAAATAGATAAAGATTCGATTATAAATACCGAGATTAAAATAAAACAAAATAATTCTATAGTAAATGATGGAACAATAGAGATGACAGTAAGCATAGAATTTATCACATATGAACATAAAAACAAGGTACTAAATATAATTGAACAAATAAAAGTAGATGAGAGTAAAGATTGCGATAAGTATAGTATGGTAATATATTTTGTAAAACCAGGAGATACAATATGGAAAATTGCAAAAATGTTTAAAAGCACAGTAGAAGATATTGCAAAAATAAATGAGATAGAAGATGAAAATAAAATAAATATAGGTCAACAGTTGTATATACCAAGATTTTGTAAGAATAACATATAATGGATAAGATATATTCAAGACATAGAATAAAAATACCAAAGATAAAAGAATATAAGAATCAAAGTAAGAAAATAAGAAAAATATATTTTACGATAACAATGTATGCAATAACTATAGTTACAGGTTGGTACACATTAAAATCAATTGATCCAATTTTTGAGGGATTATGTACTTCAAAGGCACTTGGTATAGCAACAGATATTACAAATAGAAAAACAAGTGAAGTACTAGCTAAATATGATTATAAAGAAACTGTACAGATAACGAAAAGCGAAGATGAAAAAAATAACATACTAAAAACAGATGTAGTATTATTAAACGAGATAATATCAGACATTGCTATAGAAGTACAAAAAGAAATTGACAGTTTATCTAATCAGAATATAGAAATACCTATAGGAGCATTAACAGGAAATAAGTACTTTGCAGGATTAGGACCTAAAATAAAAATAAAAATAGTTTCTACAGGTGATATAACTACAGATATAAAGACCGAATTTGAGTCAGCAGGGATAAATCAAACTGTATATAGAATATATATGGACATAGAATGTAATATTGCAATATTGACATCATATAAAAGTATTAATCACAAAATAAAAAATCAAGTTTTATTAGTTGAAACAGTAATAGTTGGAGGCGTACCAGAAACATACTTGAACTTAAATAAATAGTGAGCGATAGTAAAATATTTGCTCACTTTTTATGGTGAAAAGTATTGATTTTATATACGGATAGTTATATAATATAAATGGTATATTTAAAGCAAATAGGACAAGTTTTTATAGAAATAATTTGTTAATATAGAAATAAAAGTGAGGGATTTATAAAATGAAATCATTAAGAAAATATAGGGTAGTAGTACTTTTTATAACAGATATAATAGTAATATGTTTAGCCTATTTAATGAGTGCATTTTTACTAGAAAGCAAAAATGCAATATTAATACCACCATATAGCATAATAATTTCAAATGCAATCATTACAACAGTAATAGTATATGAGATTATATTTAATATATGCGGAGTGTATAGAAGTATTACAAGGTATGAGAATGGAAAAGATTATATAAAATATATAGCATTATCAGGCCTTTCAGGATTAATAGTATTTTTTATGACATATATATTTAACTTACCTGTAGTAACATTTAAACAAATAGTATTAGCAAATATTCTTATAGCAGTTGGAGTGGTATCATATAGAGTAATTATAAGATTTATATTAACTACAGCTTCACCAAAAGAGTCTGGAAATGAAGATAAAAAGAATTTACTAATAATAGGTGCGGGAGAGGCTGCAAGAGATATAATAAAAGCATTAAGAACATCATCAATAAGAGGAAGATACAATTTAGTTGGCTTAATAGATGACAATGAAAATAAAATTGGATATACTATTTCAGGAACTAAAATTTTAGGAGATAGATACGAAATAGCTGATATTTGCAAAAAATATAATGTAGATACAATATTTTTCTCAATAGCTAATATAGCTGCAAAAGATAAAAGAGAAATAATAAATATCTGCCAAGAAACAGGAGCTAAATTAAGAGTATTACCAGGAACAGCAGAAATAATAAAGAACAAAAATCTAATGCAAAATTTAAGAGATGTTGAAATAGATGATATTTTAGGAAGAGAAGCAATAGTATTAAATAATTCTGAAATAGCAGAACTTATAAAAGATAGAACAATATTAGTTACAGGTGGTGGAGGATCAATAGGCTCTGAACTTTGTAGGCAGATTGTAAAATATAATCCACAAAAATTAATAATATTTGATATATATGAAAACAACTTATACAATATAGAAATGGAACTAAGACAAAAGCACTATGATGAAAAAGTAGAGATTGTTCCAATTGTAGGTAGTGTTAGAGATAAGAATAGATTAGAAAAAATATTCAAAGACTATAATCCATATTTAGTATTTCATGCAGCAGCACATAAACATGTACCATTAATGCAAATAAGTCCATTAGAAGCAATAAAAAATAATGTATTTGGAACACTTAATGTAACAAATTGTGCACATAAGTATAATGCTAAGAGAATGATACTTATTTCTACAGATAAAGCAGTTAATCCAACTAATATAATGGGAGCAACAAAACGATTATGCGAAATGATAATACAAGCAAAAAATAAAGTAAGTAAAACAGAGTATGCAGCAGTTCGTTTCGGAAATGTTTTAGGAAGCAATGGATCTGTAGTACCATTATTTAAAAAACAAATAGCAACAGGAGGGCCAGTAACTGTAACACATAAAGAAATAACAAGATTTTTCATGACTATACCAGAAGCTGTAGGATTAGTTTTACAAGCTATGACATATGCAAAAGGTGGAGAAATTTTCGTATTAGATATGGGAGAACCAGTAAAAATATATGACTTAGCTGTATCATTAATAAAATTATCTGGATTAGAACCGAATGTTGATATACAAATAAAAATAACAGGGCTAAGACCAGGAGAAAAGTTATATGAAGAATTATTAATGTCAGAAGAAGGTCTTCAAAGAACGGCCCATGATAAGATATTTATAGGTGAATTATCAGATTTAACATATAAAGAGATGGAAGCAAAAATTTCTGCACTAAGAAAAATAGTAAGTGATGAAGATACACCTCTTACTGTAATGGATGAGACAATACGTGATATAGTTCCAACATATCATCATCCCGAAGAATTGAATACAGAAATAAAGAATGCAAGAAAAGAAATAGAAAAAAATTTAAAACAAAAAATACAAAAAAAAATTTTAAAAAATAATGAGCAAGATTTAAAGACAGAAACTGTGTAATTTAGTATAAAACACATAGGAGAAGACTTTATGAGAAATAGGTTAATAACAATAATACTTACTGCAATTATACTGGCAGTACCAATTGCAACTATGCCAGGTGCAGGCAAGGCTAATATACCTAGAATATTTATATTGCTTGTAGGCGGACTTATATTATTAATATTAATGTTAACTAATTATAAAAAACTAAAGCTAGATAGGAATGATTATATAATATTGATATTTGTAATATTGATATTTATAGCTACAATAAATTCTAGTAATATTAAAACATCTATAATAGGTACGCATACGAGATATGAAGGTATGCTGGCATTGTATACATATATAATAATATATTTTTGTGCTAAAAAATTTTTAATTTATAAAAACAAAAATACTCTACTACTAATAATACAAGTTTTATATATAATAATATCTGTATTAGGTATTTTACAGTATTATATAAAACTACCAACAAATACATTATATCCAATATTTAATAAAGGAATTGGTGGAACTTTTGGAAATACTAATTTTATGGGAAATTTTATTAGTATGGGAATACCAGTTTTTATAATAACGTATATAATAAAAGGTAATAAAATAAGTTTTATAACAAGTTTAACAACGTTTTTTTGTTTAATAGGATGTTTAGCAAGAAGTGGATGGGTAGCATTTGCTGTATTTAGCTTAATAATGCTGGTTTATATAATAAAAAATAGAAATAGAAAATATATAATTAGAAGTATTATATTAATAATTTGCTTTATAATTATTTTTGCTGGAATGTACTTATCAAAAAATGATATGGTAAAACAAAGAGTAGCGACTGTAAAAAATGAAGTAAAAATAATAAAAGTAGAAGGAGTACAAAATAATACAGGTTCTAATAGAATTCAAATATGGAAAATAACCTGTGAATTAATACTTAAATATCCTTGGTTAGGAGTAGGAACTGATAATTTAAAAATTGGAATATTAGAGAACTTAACAGATACAAGTATTAATTATATACTAAGAACAGGAACTCTAATAGATAAAGCCCATAATGAATATTTACAAATAGCGGTAACACTAGGAATACCGGCATTGATAGTATATTTTATATTTATAACAAATATATTATTTAAGAAAAGAAAGGAAGTATTTAGAAAAGACGAAACTTTTATAATCTGCAGTGTGATTGTTAGCTATTTAGTTCAAGCATTTTTTAATATTAGTACTGTAGGTGTTGCTCCATTATTTTGGTTATCATTAGGACTATTAGATAATAAAATGTATAATGAAAAATAAACAAAAACTTTGCTACACGCAAAGTTTTTGTTTATTTTAATACTTGTAAATTAAAGTTAAAGAAGGTATAATAATAATATATAGATTAAGGGAGCAAAATATATGGATAAGATTATAGAATATATAGCAATAGCAAAAAAGGTAGTTTTCAAGAATGAAACAATAGCAAGAAAGATACTAGCAATAATTATAATATTTATTACAATAGTTGTAATAGCATCTTGTTTAAATAGTAATAAAAATGATGAAAGTTTAGGAAACAGCTTTAATTTAGGACTTGCTACAGAAGACAGAAAGTGGATATATTATGTTGAAATTGATGATGATGAACCAGTAGGAATTAATAGAATAAAAGAAAATGGTAAAAAAATAGAAAATATAACAGACGGTTACTTGTATTATATTAATATTGTTGATAATTATATCTACTGTCTAGAATATGATGAAGATAAAGAACAAAACAATTTAATAAAGATAAAGAAGAATGGAAAGAATAAAGAAATTCTTGTAAAAGATATAGATGAACAAGCAGTAGTCGCAACAGATAAATATGTTTTTTATTCTAAAAATGATAATTTATATAGAGCAAAATTGAATGGAACTGAGAAAGTAAAGTTGTCTGATAAAGATATTATTTACTATCAAGTAGAAGGAAAAATTATTTATTACATATATGAAAAAGAGAATTATCAATATATAGCAAGAATGGAATTAAATGGAAAGAAAAATGGA
>JAZRRK010000036.1:0-33292 GCA_045650705.1 Clostridia bacterium | reverse complement strand
CTATTATTATTTTTATATCTTTTGCTTTAGCATACTTAGTTATTATATTTTCTGAAAAGCTTGCTACTTCATTTGTCATTATTATTGTTGTATAGTTTTTCTTTATCAGCTCTTTTATTTTATCATCTGTTTTCTCCAAATCATCTATTTGCTGAACTTCTGCTCCAAAATTTTCAAATATCTTAAAACTTCTTTTATCATTAGAATATTTTAACAAGGTTATTCTCATAAAAAATCACCACTAATATTTTTGTAAAATAAGTGGTGTTTTATTCATATATATTTTTAGCATTTTTTTAATTTTGCAACTATAACTGTCATGTCATCTTTTGCTATTCCAAATCCATTGTCTATTGCTTCTTGTAAAATTATATCTGCAATTTTTTGTACATCATCTGTTTTTATATCTTCTAATAATTCTTTTAGCCATAATTCTTTATTTTTATATTCTGTGTTTGATTCTAAAATTCCATCACTACACATAACTATCAAGTCATTTTCTTTCAAATCTTTGTCATATACTACTAAATCTATTTTGTCTAATACTCCTGCTGGAAAAGATACAGCTTTTATTACTTCAACTTTATTTTCTGATTTTATAAATGTAGGACAAGCACCGTTTTTTACAAATTCAATATTTCCATTACTTAAATCTATTATTGAAATGTCTATTGTTGCATATGTTTCTTCATTTGAATTTAAATTTACCGCTGAATTTATTAATCCTATTGAAACATCATTTTCAAATCCGGTTGTTAGTAATCTTTTTAGCATTTGTATAACAGTTGTACTACTCTTTTTTGCTCTCTCTCCTGAACCCATTCCGTCGCTTATTACTAACATATATTTTCCATCATTTAGTTTTGTTCTTGTATTGCTATCTCCTGAAATTTCGCTTTTATTTTTTGTTGCTAATGCTTCTCCAATAACCAATTTATATTTTTGCTCTAACTTTTCTTCTTTTTCTTCAGAATTAATATCATTTGCTAATGAAGATATTACTTTAGAAACTCCTCCTAATTGATTTGCTAATATCTTTTTATTGCTTGCTTCTTTATGCTTCCAAATAGTATTTAATTTATTTATTCTATATGTACTATTTAATATTTTTATTATTTGTTCTAAATAATTTTCAATTCCATCTTTTACTAGTTTATAATTATTTGCTTTTTCTAGTATTTTTATAAATTCATCACTTGTTATTTCTTCTTTTTCTTCTAAGCTATCATATGTCTTGTCCAAAATAAAATCTGCATTTAATAATATATCTTCATACAATATATTATCACTTATATCTTCTAAATTATTTAATACCTCATCTTTAAAACTCTTTTTGCTATCAATTTCCATTGTCTCTTCTAAAGTATCTTTTGCTGCATCATTATAACTTCTTGCCATTTGAAGTATTGTTTCTGAAACACTATTTAGCTTATTGGCTGTTTTCTTTTTCTCTTCTATTACTCCTGCAGTAGTTGGAAGACATTTTGTTTGACTTATTATCTCTGTTATATCTATATTTACTTCTTTAGGAATTATAAGTAAACCTAATGAAGCTATTAATATTTCTCTTATTGTTATTATTGGTACAGTATTTCCATTTGTTACATATGTTAAAATCGCATTCCCTGCACAAAATCCTATAATTACTCCTATTTTTCCTAACTTATTTAAAATTCCGGCTATCATTCCAGAAATAGCATAAGATGCAACTAATACTGGACTTGTAGAATTTATTATTCCTAATACCATACCTATTGTTATACCAGCTGTTCCTCCTACTAGCATACCATTTTTCCAGCCCAAGAATAATACTATCATTATACTAAATATGTTTGTTAGTGATAATCCATATATATGTAATTTGCTGAATGCACATAAAGCTATTGAAATAAGTAAACTAGCTCCCATCACTTCTTCTATTGAAAAAGCTTTTTTTATTCCATATTGTCTTATTACAACTATTGAATTTGAAAAAATTTTATAGAATATATATATAACTATTCCTAATACAATGCTTGCTATTAAATCATATACTAAAAACATTGTAAAAAACATCTTACTGGCTTGTACTAAAAATGCTGATATTGCAATATATATACCTAGCTTTTGTTGTTCATTTCTATCTGGCTCCTGTATTCTTGGTCTAAATGTTAATGTCATTGCTATAAAAAGTAAAGAGCTTATTAGAAATTCAAGAAGTCCATTTAACCCAAATCCTATAACACTTCCTAATAATGCCATAATATACAGCACTCCTACTGGCATTCTATTACTACATGCTGCCGCAAAAATAGCTAGTCCAAATGGTGCTAAGTCTTGATTAAATCCAACCATTGAAGCTAAAAAAGTTATAGCATATAGAACAATATCATTTATTTTAAATAAATTTTTAAATTGTATCTTTCTTTTTGGTTTTATATATTGTTCTTCTTGTTTATTGTTATTAATATTTTGAAACATTAGCTTAAATCCTTTCCTCTTTATGTTTTTTGTACAAAATTCATCTTAACTTCTAAAACTTATATAATATAGATTTTAACTTGCGGTCTCCAGCCGCGGTATATTGACTACCAAAATCTAATTTAATAGCTACGATAATTAATATTGGTATAATAATTGCACGCCTCCGGCTACTCAAGGGTCGACCTCGTTTGCAATCTATATTATATAAGTTTTAGAATGACAAGTAATATTATAGATTTCTAATTACTAATCCAATTATATATCTTAATAACTAATTTTTTTGTCATATTTGGTAGTATATTTCTAAAAAGTTTTTTACATTATTCAACAAAATGGGTAAGCAAACGCTCCCCATTTCATTTGTTAAACATTATTCTCTGTAAAATACTCGTTTATGCGTATTATAAGCTCTGCTTTTGCATCTTCCATTGTAAATCCTTCTAATTGTGCTCCTGCAAGAGTTATATGTCCTCCGCCACCTAGTTTTTCTAATATTACTTGTACATTTATATCTCCAATTGAACGACCACTTATACAGATTTTTTCTCCCATATGCCCTAATACAAACGATGCTGTTATATCACTTATAGTTAACAATTCATCCGCTGCTTTGGCACATATTAAATTTGCATTTTTATCTTTTTCATCATACACAGATATACCTATTGAATCATTTACTACTTCTGCATTTTTTACTATATCTGCAATTACAGTATAACTTTCTAAGTCACTTTGGAACCATTTCTTTACTTTTATTATATCTATACCATATTTTCTTAAATATGCTGCTGCCTCAAATG
Source organism: Clostridia bacterium (assembly GCA_045650705.1). GTDB lineage: Bacteria > Bacillota > Clostridia > TANB77 > CAG-508 > UMGS1781. The sequence goes on along the minus strand of JAZRRK010000036.1, from coordinate 30,029 downwards.
TTCTTACACCTGTTTTAAAAGTAAAGTTTTTAGTATCCATCATAATTCCTGCATATAAGCTTTCTGCTTCTATTTGTTCTAATGTAACTTCTTGTGTTGCATATTCTACTATCTCTGTAACTAATTCTGAAGCTGATGAAGCATATGCTTCATGGAATGTTAATATTGCATTATCTATAAAGTCTTGTGCTTTTCTATGATGGTCTATTATTACTATTTTTTCTGTTTTTTCTAATAATTCTGGAACTTCTACATAACTTCTTTTATGTGTGTCTACTACTACTAGTACTGTATTTGGTGTTATTATATTTAATGCTTGATTTTTATCTACTATTGCTTCTCCATATCCTTCTTGTTTTAAAGTCTCTATATAGTTTTCTAAAGATAATCCATATGTGTTATTTACTATATAAGTTTCTTTTTCAAAAGTTTTAGCTAATCTATATATTCCTAAACTTGAGCCTAGAGAATCTATATCTCCATTCATATGGCCCATTACCATTACATTATCTGCTTTTTGTATTAATTCTTCTAATGCATGTGATATTACTCTTGCTTTTACTTTAGTCCTTTTTTCTACTTCTTGAGCTTTTCCTCCGAAGAAATTATATTTTCCTTCTTTTCTAACTACTGCTTGATCTCCCCCTCTTCCAAGAGCTATATCCATTGCTACTAATGCAGATTCATATTTTTCATAATTTGTATTTCCTTCATTAGAAATTGCAATACTCAAAGTTATAGGCATTCCTTCTTCTGTCTCAATTTCTTTTATCTCATCTAATATCGTAAATTTATCATTTTCTAGTTCTTCTAAATATTTTTGGTCAAAAACATATACATATGTATCTCTATCTTTCTTTATTATTAGTCCACCTGATGCTCCTGCCCATTCATATAGTTTCTTTTCTATTGTAGCTAATATTTGAGGTTTACTCTCTTCTGATATTCTTTGTATGATTTCTTCATAATTGTCTAACATTATTATTCCCATACATACTTTTGCATCATTATATTCCTCTGTTAAATTTGTTATTTCTGTATTGTCTATAAAGTATAATGTTATCATATATTTATTTTCTTTTTTTCTATCTTTTTTCTTTATTTTTATATAGTTACCTATTATATGATAAATCTTATCGCCAATGTTTACTGTTTTATCTACTTTTAAATTTCCATTTTGAATTTCTAAATTTATCTCTTTTGCTAAATCATCTATATACGCATTTATTCCAACATTTGCAAATTCTTTATTAAATGTTGAACTTCTCCATACAACATTTCCATCTGTTTCTAATATTATTAATGGAAATGGCGAATTTATTAATGAACTTTTGGCTGCTGAATCAACTGAAAAAGTTAATTCATTAATATAACTTGAAAGTTCTCCCTTTCTTTTGTTGTATACCCATATGGTATATGCTATTACTCCTACATAAAAAATTATTGATGGAATTACAAAATTTATATTATTTATACAAAGTATTATTAACAATAACGCTATTATAATTAAGTATATTTTTGTCTTTGACTCTACCTTTTCTAATGCTTTTATATTATAATTCGACATAAAAATATCTCTCCTTTTAAACTCTTTATATTTTACTGCAAAAACATAATTTTGTCAACCAATTATTAAATCGCACTAGTTAATATGCTTTTTGCTATAAATCAGACTTATTATTTTAAAATCCGCCCAATCTCGTCGGTGTTATATATGTTTTTTCTCAATACAAAAGTCAAGATGGCTACGAGGGTAATCCGTAAGCCGTTGGCTTCTCGCCTTTTTTCTTTCGAAAAAAATATATAACACCTGCGTTGGGCTATTCTGGACAACCAATAAATTTAATTTTGAATAATAATATACTTTTTTTATTATTTTCCCTAATTCTCTTGAATTTATTTTGTTTTTGATATACTATATTATGGAATAATGAATATTATTTACTAAGGAGGATTTTTAATGCAAAAGAACACAAAGGACTTAATTGAGGATAAACCTATTAAGAAGAAAACTACAAAGTCTAAAAGTAGTATAAACAAAGATAATAATTCTAATACTTCAAAAGTAACTACTTCTAATAAATCAGCTAATCCTACTAAAAATACAAAGTCAAAAACTTCTACTGCTGATAAAAAAGTAACTACTAATAAGGCCCGCAAAGCTTCTAATTCTAAATCTTCTAGTAAATCTAATACCAAAAAAGTTTCTACTAGTAAGTCTTCTAAAAAAACAACTCAATCAAAAACTACAAAGAAAGAACAACCAAATAAAGTAGATATTATAGAATATTATGATTTACCATATAGATATAATCAAACTATTGTAAAAATATTAGCTCAAACACCTAATACACTATTTGTTTATTGGGATATTTCAGATTCAGATAGAGAAGCTTATTTAGATAAATATGGAAAAGATTTCTTTAGCCATACTGTTCCAATTTTAGTAGTTCATAATAAAACAATGAATTATTCTTTTGAAATTGAAATAAATGACTTTGCTAATAGTTGGTATTTTAATATAAATGATGCAAATTGTGAATATGAAATAGAACTTGGTAGACGTTCAATTTCTAATATAGTAGATTTGCCAAGTAATTATATGTATGTGACTTCTTCTAATATAATTGAAGTACCAAATAACCATATTTTATTTGAGAAGAATACTCAAACAGTATTTTTTAGAAATGTTAAAACTAATGCTACAACTTCGAAAAATGTTTCTAAATTTGAATTTATGAAGTATGCTGGTAAAGTATACAATATTTATGATGTTTATAAAAAAATATATGAAGCTGAAGAATTAAAGGATTTAGAGAATAATCCAACTTCAAGCTTCTAACAAAGGAGTTCTACTATGGATAATCCCAAAGGATATGTAAGTTTCATCTTACACGCACATCTGCCTTTTATACATCACCCTGAAAGTGAAGACTATTTAGAAGAGGAATGGCTATTTGAAGCCATTTCTGAAACATATATACCATTACTTACAAATTTTAAAAAATTAGAGGAGGAAAAAGTGGACTTTAAAATTACTATGACACTTACTCCCCCTTTATTAAATATGTTTGATAATAAATTACTTCAAGGTAGATATATAAAATATTTAAAAAAGCACATTGAACTTGCTCAGAAAGAAATAAAAAGGACTTCTTATGATTCAAGATTAAATGAACTTTCTAAATATTATTTTGATCGTTATTCTAACGATTTACATTTATTTAAAGATGTATACAATTGTAATTTAATTGAACAATTTAAACATTTCCAAGATATTGGTGTGTTAGAAATTATAACTTGTGGAGCCACACATGGTTACTTCCCTATATTATATGTTAATGAAAAAACTATTAGAGCACAAATTGCTGTTGGTGTTCAAACATATAAAAAATATTTTGGAAAACAACCAAGGGGAATTTGGCTTCCTGAATGTGGTTATGTACATGAGGCGGACAAGTATTTAAAAGAGTTTGGAATAGAATATATTATTACTGAATCTCATGGAATTTTATATGCAAACCCTACTCCTATATTTGGTACTTTTGCACCTATTGTTTCTCCAAATGGTATTGTAGCATTTGGTAGAGATATAGAAAGTTCAAAACAAGTATGGAGCTCTGTTTGTGGATACCCTGGAGATTTTAACTATCGTGAGTTTTATCGTGATATCGGTTATGATGCTGATTATGATTATATTAAACCTTATATCGCAAAAAATGGTGTTAGAGTAAATACTGGTATAAAATATCATAGAATAACATCGAAAGGAGATTTTAAGGACTATTATAACTTACAATGGGCAAATGATTCTGCTGAAAAACAAGCTGGTCATTTCTTTGATTCAAGAGTTGACCAAATTGATGAGTTATCAAATATAATGACTCCTGCAAAGCCTCTTGTTGTTTGTCCTTATGATGCTGAATTATATGGTCATTGGTGGTATGAGGGTCCATATTGGTTATATATTTTGTTTAAAAAAATACATTATGATAAAGGCAATTTTAAACTAACTACTCCAGGAGAATATATAGATAAATTTCCTGAAATACAAGTTTGTTCACCTTGTATATCTAGTTGGGGAGCAAATGGTTATAGTGAAGTGTGGTTAAATACTTCAAATGACTATGTTCATAGACATTTACACGTTGCTGGAGACAGAATGGTAGAGCTTGCTCATCTTTTCCCTAACGAAAAAAATAAGCTTAAGAAACAAGCCTTAAATCAGTGTGCAAGAGAATTATTACTTGCTCAAAGCAGTGATTGGTTATTTATTATAACCCATGGTACTATGGTTGATTATGCTAAAAAGAGAATAAAAGATCACATTGGGCGTTTTACAAAATTATATGAACAATTAAAAAATAACGAAATAGATGAAAACTTTTTAACTAACATATCAAAAAAGGATTGTATATTTCCAGAAATTGATTATATGATTTATTATTAAAATATTAAACCAAGAAGCTGTAAATTATAATTATTTGAAAACGAGGTCGACCCTTGAGTAGCCGGAGGCGTGCAATTATTATACCAATAGTAATTATCGTAGCCATCAAATTAAATTTTGGTAGTCAATATACCGCGGCTTGAGACCGCAAGTTAAAAATAATTATAATTAACAGATGCTTTTATTAATATTTTAGATTTATAAATGCTATTGTAACACTTTTATTTCCTTTTCATAAAATATGTATATCTAAATTTTTTTAGTAGATACTATTTATGTGGAGGGAATTTTTTTGTTTAAAAGTATTTGTATTAAAACTAATAACAAGCATATAGCAGATTATCTACTAGATGAATTTGAATATTTTGAATTAAAAGACATATATGTATCTTGCTATGATTTTAAATATTATACTAATGTTATTATTCATTATACAGGTAATGATACAGATTTATTTTTAAACAAAATTTCTGTTTTATTATCATATGTAGTAATAGATTTTTATGAGCCTAATTTAATTAAACAACTACTAAATGTGAATTATTTTTACTTTTCTGATGAAGAAAAAAAACAAATATATAATATATGCTTGACTTCTGTAGATTTTTCTAACTCTATTTCAATGTTTAATCTTATTTCTAATTCATTTTATAACTACTTTGCAGAAAATAAATATGTTATATTAGATGGATTTGTTAATTTTAGATTAAATAATTACATTAAAGAATTAGATTCTATGGTTGATATGTGTGTTAATAAATTTATTATAGATAGAGAATATAATGAATTTATAACTTTACTTAAATCATATATTTCTTCTACGCCATGTGGATGTGGTTCAATACATTTAATTTATAAAAATCAAGAATCCATTTTATTAGATGGATCTAAAAATATTATTAAATTTAGTAATGACTTAATTAATACAAAATACTTTTCAGATATTACCTTTTCTTCAAATGATTTTGCTCTTAATTCATTACTTACTTTGCTTCCACAAAAATTATATATACATTTAATAGATGAAGCTGATGATTTTATAAATACTTTAAAACTAATATTTGATAATCGTGTATATATCTGTGCTGACTGTGACTTATGTAATTTGCACAAATTAAAAAAATCTAAAGGAATTTTTAGTACAAAATAATTATCTTCTATTTGACTTTAATATCTTATTATGGTATAAATATTTTAAAAAAGTGGAGAAATTATATGAGTGCTTTTGTTTTAAAAATTATCGCATGTATTACAATGTTTATAGATCATATTGGATATGTTATATTTGATGGTCCTTCCTATTTTAATTATATTGGTCGTTTAGCTTTCCCTATTTTTGCTTTTCAAATTTCTGAGGGATATGTTCATACACGTAATGTGAAAAAATATATTGGTCGTTTACTTATATTTGCACTTATTTCCCAAATTCCTTTTATGCTATTTTATTCTATAATCTCATCAAGCTTTGCTCTTAATGTTATTTTTACTTTAATTCTAGGATTATTATGCATTATAATATATGATAAATTTAATATTTTCTTTGGTATAATTGCCACCATAATATTGGGCCTATGTTCTGAATTTTTACATTGCGACTATGGCTTTTATGGTGTTACTATTGTATTTTTATTTTACGTTTTTCGTAATAATAAAGCAATGTTATCATCTTCCTTTTCAATTGCTACTTTATTAAATTATTCTTATTATATACTAAATAATTCTATGTATGGGTTAAATATAGCCATTTCTTATTACTTACCATATATGATTTGTACATTTTTATCTATAGTCTTTATTATTCTATATAATAAAAAGAAAGGGCATGATACTAGATATATGTTATATCTATTCTACCCTTTACATATGCTTTGTATATATTTATTTTACTTGATTTCCTGAAGTGCAAAATTGATTCCTCTTGCTACTACATCTTTCATGTTTTCTATTAAGTCGTCTATTTCTTTTGGTGTTACTATTAGGTTGTAGTCTTTTGGTATTAATGCTTCTCTAATCATCTCATATTTGTCTACATTTTTTAGTTCGTTTAAATATTCATTTGATTTTGCCTCTTGCTGTAATTTTTCTATAAATAAATCTATACTATCTGATGCAATAGTTGCAGCTTCAACAACCATAGGAACTCCTATTGCTATAACAGGAATTTTTAAAGTATTTTCACTTATTTCATTTCTTGCATTTCCTACACCTGCACCTGGTACAATTCCTGTATCTGCAATTTGTATAGTACTACTTATTCTTTCTATACTTTTTGATGCTAGACTATCTATAACTATTACCATTTTTGGATGAATATTATCAACAATTCCTTTTACTATTTCTACTGTTTCTATTCCTGTTGTTCCTAAAACTCCTGGTGCTATTGCAGTTACTGGTCTTGTTTCAGGATCAATATATTCTGGAGCATATTTTAATAAGTGCCTAGTTATATCCATATCTTTTACAACTTTTGGACCTAATGAATCTGGTGTTACATAAGTGTTTCCTAATCCTAATATCAAAATATCTCCTTTTTTATCTATATGTTTGTCTATTAATACTTTTAATTCTTTTGTTACGATTTCTGAAGCTTTTTGAATTTCTTCATTATCTGCTATTTTTAATTTCCTTATATCTATTGTTATATAATTGCCTCTAGGCTTACCTATTGCCTCTGCCCCTACTTCATTTATTATTTTTACTCTCGAAACTTTAATATTATCATTTACTTCTTCATTCTCTGTCTCTATTCCATCTATCTTATCTTCTATATTATTAGCTTTCCTGTATATATCTGTTCTTTCTAAAGCTAAATCGGTATTAAAATTAATCATAACTCTCTCTCCTTTAGCATTAGTTTTTCTGTTTTCTTTTATTTTATACAAAAAATCCTAAATGCTTTTAAACATTTAGGATTTTTTATATTTAGTTATATTTCTAAATTCCTTTGTATTTCTTTATTCCGATTATACTCATACCCATTATTGCTATTATAGAAACTATTCCTATAACAACTGGTTTTGAACCTGTGTCTGGTATATCTTTACCTGATGTTGATGAGTCTTTATCTGTTCCGCAATCTTTACATTTATCTTCATCATATGTATGGTTGTCTCTTGTTCCTTCTATTTCTTCTCCGCAGTCTTTGCATACTTGCCAATGCTCATCTTTATCTGATTTCCATTCTTTATTTTTATGTTCACATGTTTTGCTATCTTCTAATCTTCCACATTCACATTTTCCATTTGTGTATTTATGTGATGTTCTTGTTCCTGAAATTTCTTTTCCACATTCTATACATACTTCCCAATGTTCTGTTGCTGTTCTTCCCCAGGTTTTATTTGTATGTTTACATGTATCTGCATTTTGTAATTTTCCACATTCGCATTTTCCATTTGTATAACTATGTGCTTTTCTTGTTCCTGTTACTTCTTTTCCGCAATCTATACATACTTTCCAATGTTCTGTTTCACTTCTTCCCCATGTTACATTTGTATGATTACATGTATCTGTATTTTGCATTCTTCCACATTCGCATTTTCCATTTGCATAACTATGGCTTTCTTCTGTTCCTTCTATTTTTTCTCCGCATTCTACACATACTTTCCAGTGTTTTGCTTGGTTTCTATCCCATACTGGATTTGTATGTTTACATGTATTTGCATTTTCTAATCTTCCACATTCGCATTTTCCATCTGTATAGCTATGTGTTTTTCTTGTTTCCGGTATTTCTTCTCCACAAGCTACACATACTTCCCAATGCTCTGTTTCTGTTCTTCCCCATGTTGTATTTGTATGTTCACAACCTGGTTTTGTCCCACCGCTCATTTGATAGTTACATATATCACATTCATTATTACTATCTTCATCTGTATGAGCTTCTGTATAATCTGCCTCACATACTTTACATTTTCCTGTATGTGTTCCATTATTATTATCTATTCCTTGTCCTCCTGATATGTAGTGTTTTTCTACTGTTCCTATTTTTTCTCCACATTCTTTACATACTTTCCAGTGCTGATTTTCATCTGATTCGTATGTGTCTTTTGGAACACAGTCATGTGTTGTTCCATTGCTCATTACATAATCACAAGCATCACATAAATTGTCTCCATCATTATTATAATGATCTTCTGGTTCAGAATATCCACATCCAGAATTTGTACAGTAATTAGTATGAGTTTCATTATCCTGGTTATCTCCACAGTATCCAATACTATGTGCTTCTGTTGTTCCTCTTTTTGCTCCACATTCACATGTTTCTGGTTGCATACATGTTGCTGGACTCCATTTTATATGATTGTCAGGATCTACTTCTGTATCTTTAGGTCCTCCTAAATCACAATAATCACATTCCTCATATACAGTTCCACCAGATACACAAGTTGCTTCTGTTATTGTTTCAGTAACAGTTTTTTCCTCGTGTTGGCACACATAACCACAACCTTTGTCAGTAGAAGTATCTACACAAACTCCGTTACTCCAGTTGTGACTTCCTTGACTTGTATTTCCACACTCACATTCTAAATTGTGATAAACTTGATTTCCTTCTCCTACTTCCCAAGTACAAGTTTTTAAAACATATTGTCCACATATACAATATATAATATGTTGTTCTGTATCATACTCTGCCGGATCCTTTGTATACTCACAAGGTACATTTAGATTTGTAGTAGAACATTTTAAACACTGAACATTATGATATCCTGTTTCTGATGCTGGAAATGCATCGCCACTCCAATCATGATCTTCTGGTTCATTATAATAATACTTGCCACAATCATCACATCTCATTTTTTCTTGATGATGAGAAGCTGGACCATCACTATTAACTGGTTCCCATACTCCTTCTGAAGATCCTCCACTTCTATTTGTGCATGTACATTCTGCTGTAGCTATTACTCTACTTTTTGAAATCACTCCTGCAATGGCTATACCTATTAATAATATTGATACTATAACTGATATAAATAATATCTTTTTCTTCATTAAAATTCTCCTTTATTTTTTAAATTACACTTATATAGTTTATTTTACATTTTATTCTTTGTTTTTTCAATGATTTTAGCTAATGTCATTAAAATGTAAAAGAACTGTAATATTTTTGTAATATTACAGTTCTACATTTCTATTTTTTCTTTAAATTTTGTTTCTATACTTTGTTTTAGCAATTTGTTTTCTTGTTTTTCTAATGTTCTATCTTTTTCAATTATAGATATTGCTAGGCTCTGAACATTTTTTAAAGTTTCTACATCTTGGAACAAGTTTGCTATTTTAAATTCTGGTATTCCATGCTGTTTCGTTCCAAAAAATTCTCCTGAGCCACGCAATTCTAAGTCTTTTTCTGATATTTTAAATCCATCATTTGTTTCTATCATTATTTTCATTCTCTCTCGTACATTTTCTCCGCTTCCTTTATACTTTAATATGCAGTATGATTTATATTTTCCTCTTCCTACTCTTCCTCTTAGTTGGTGTAATGTTGCTAAACCAAATCGTTCTGAATTTTCTATTACCATTATTGTACTGTTTGGAACATCGACTCCTACTTCTATAACTGTTGTTGATATTAAAATATCTATTTGTCCATTTTTAAATTCTTCCATTATTCTATCTTTTTCTTTTTTATTCATTTTGCCATGAATATATTCCACTTTATATTCTTTAAAAACTTCATTTTTATATTTTTCTGCTATTTCCATTACAGATTTCGCATTTATTTCTTCAGACTCTTCTACTAATGGACATACTATATATGCTTGTCTTCCTTCATCTATTTGAGATTTTATAAAATTATTAACTCTTTCTTCCTTAGAGGCTGTTACAGCAAAAGTATCTATTTTCTGCCTGTTTGGAGGTAATTCATCTATTATAGATATGTCTAAGTCACCATATAATATTAATGCTAATGTTCTTGGAATTGGGGTGGCAGACATAACTAATATGTCTGGATTTTTTCCTTTACTGTTTATTATACTTCTTTGTCTTACTCCAAATCTATGTTGCTCATCTGTAACAACTAATCCTAAATTATTAAATTCAACATTTTCTTGTAATAATGCATGTGTTCCTATTATTACATCTATTTTTCCTTGTTTTAATTGTTCTAATATTTGTTCTTTTTGTTTTTTTGTAGTTCCACTTACCAGTAATTCACATTTTATATTAAATTGTTCTAACAAATTCCTAAAACTATCATAGTGTTGTCTTGCTAGTATTGCTGTTGGAACCATTACTGCTACTTGATAATTACTTTTTACAGCTTTATATGTTGCACACATTGCTACTGCTGTTTTTCCGCTTCCTACATCTCCTTGTAGTAACCTATTCATACTTTTATTGCTTTCCATATCATTATCAATTTCTTCTAATACCCTTATTTGAGCTTTTGTAAGTTTAAATGGTAAGGCCTTTATAATATCATACATTTTTACATCTTTATTAAATTCTATGCCCTTAATCTCCTTATTGCAATTATCTTTTAAGCTTAATAATGCTAATTGCATTATTAATAATTCTTCAAACACTAATCTTTCTCTCGCCTTATTATAGCTATTAAAATTTTCTGGAAAATGTATTTGCTGTATTGCTGTATTTATATCTAATAATTTGTATTCTTTTATTAAATAATCTGGTAAAGTTTCTGGAAGATTCCCATTTATTTCACTTAAACCTTGTTCTATAACTTTTCTTAACACATTTTGTGAAAGTTCATATATACTTGGATATATTGGTATTATTTTACCTGTTTTTTTATTTTTATTTTCATCATCAAATATTGGATTTGATATTTCTATTTGATTTATCCTTCTTTTAACTTTTCCGAAAAATTGATAAGTTTCTCCTACTTTAAATCTGTTTTTTAAATAAAATGCATTAAACCATGTAATTGAACAAGTAGCTGTATCATCTCTAACAATAAGTTTATATAATGTCATATTTTTTCTAATTCTTATCTCTGAAATTCTTGAAACACATTTAGCTTTAATTAATACTTCTTCTCCATCTACTAAATCTGCAATATTTTTAGGTTTGCCTCTATCTTCATGTGCTCTTGGAAAATATGTTATAATATCTTCTAATGTGTATATCCCTAGCTTATTAAGTTGTTTTACTCTATTCGGTCCAACACCATTTATGTATTTTGCATCTTTTGATAAATCTACCATCTAATTATCCCTTTCTTGGTATTTTATTAATTTATATTCTAATCCTGTATTTCTCTTTTTGGTTTCTGTATTTTGAATCATATATTCTATTGTCTTATTTGTTCCTAGTACTATTAGTAGTTTCTTTGCTCTTGTTATACCTGTATATAGTAAGTTCCTTGTTAGTAGCATTGGAGATGTTGGTGGTATGCACATTATTACTACATCAAATTCACTTCCCTGTGATTTATGTATGGTTATACTATAACTATGTTCTATTTGTTCAAGTTCATTATATTCATACCATGCTTTTTTTTCATCATCAAATTCTATTTCTATTTGTCTTGTTTCATCATCGATTTTTGTTATAATCCCTAACTCACCATTAAATATTCCTGTGCCATTTTCCTTGCCAGCCTTTTCCCAGTATATGTCGTAATTGTTCTTTACTTGCATTACTCTATCGCCTATTAAAAAAGTTCTTTCTCCATGCTTTTTCTCTATTTTTTTATTTGAATTTAGAGCATATTGTAATTCTTTATTTAGCTCCTTTGTTCCTAACTTTCCCTTTTTAGTTGGTGTTAATACTTGAATATCTTTAAAGAAATCATAGTTTCCAAATTTTTTTAATCTCCCTGAACATAATGATATTACATCTTCCTGCATTTTTTCTATTGATGACTCATTTATATAGAAAAAGTCTTGCATTTTTTCTTCTTTATCTTCTTTTGATATATGTATAAAGTTTTCTCCATTATTTACTTTATGTGCATTTGTTATTATCTGACTTTTAGCAGCTTGTCTAAATATTTGGTTTAATTCTACTTTTTCTATTACATCTGAATTTATTATATCTTTTAATATGTTTCCTGGTCCTACTGATGGTAATTGGTTTACATCGCCAACTAAAACTAATTTTGTTCCTAAATATATCCCTTTTAATATATAATTCATAACAAATACATCTACCATTGACATTTCATCAATTATTATTATATCTGCATCTATTGGTGGTATTTGATAATCTAACTTCTCTATATCTAAATTTTCTTCCATTTTACCTAAACATAGTAAACGATGTATTGTTGTAGCTTCCTCCCCTGTCGCTTCACTCATTCTTTTCGCAGCTCTTCCTGTAGGTGCACATAGAACAGTTCTTTTACCTTCTTGTTTATATAAGTCTATTATGAATTTTATTATTGTGGTTTTCCCTGTACCTGGTCCTCCCGTAATAACACAGACATTATTATCATTTACAAATTTTATAGCTTCTTTTTGCTTTTCTGATAAAATTATTTCAATTTCTTTTTCTCTTTGTTTGAATTTTTTATCAAAATTTTTAATTTTCTTTATATTATCATATTGCTTTAGGGCTAATAATTTTTCTGAAATATTTTTTTCACATATATAAAATGTATCTAAATAAACCCATTCTATCCCTTCTAAATCTTCTACTTTAATCTTTTCTCTTGCTTTTAAATTTATTATGCTATTTTCTATATCTTCAATATCTGAATCTAATAATTCTTTTACATATGTTATTAAGTTTTGCTTTTCTACACATGTATTTCCGTTGTTTCCTGCTAATGCTAAGCTGTATCTAATAGCACTTTCTATTCTGTTCTCATTATTATTAGATATTCCTATCTCAAGAGCCATTTTATCTATTTTTTTAAAATCTACACCATATGTTATATCTAAAAGTGCATATGGATTTTTTTCTATTTCTTGTATTGCATCTTTTCCAAATGCATCATATACTTTCTTACTATTTTGTGCAGATATTCCAAACTTTTCTAAGAATCCTACTATCTCCCAAAGATCCCATTTTTCTGAGAATTCATTTGTTATCTTTACAGCTTTCTCTTCTGTTATTCCTCTTACCTCTGCAAGTTTACTTGGTTCAAATCTTAATACATATAATGTTTCTTCTCCAAATTTATCTATTATTTTTTTTGCTGTTGCAGGACCAACTCCTGTAATTATTCCTCCTGATAAATATCTTTCTAATGCTTCTATTGTCTCAGGCATTGTTTTTTCAAAGGTTTCTACTTTAAATTGTCTTCCATATTCCTGATGATTTACAAACTTTCCTGTTAGTTTTAAACTGTCTCCATTGTTTATAAAAGGCATACAACCTACTACTATTGTTTCTTCTTCTTCCATTTTAAATTCTGCAACCATGTACCCATTTATTTCATTTTGATAAATTATTTCAGTTATCTGTCCCTTTATTTCCAATTTGCTCTCCTTTTTTTACCTTTGTATATTGACTTTTTGAAAATTATGTATTATAATAATTTTAGAAATAAGGAGCCACAAAATGTGGTTGCCGGTTGTAAAAATTAAGTCACATCTCTAATCGGCTTTTATAGAGATGTGATATTTTTTATATGCATTTATAGTAATAACTATAAGTAATATAATTATGACGATAGCAAAAAATACATTTATAAGAAGTGATAAAATAAATAACTGTAATAGCATTTTTTCTAACATTTTGCACCACCTCGCTTTCTATGTAAGCTTTAGTGGCAACCACATTTCTAACATCCTTACTTCTTTTGATATTATATATTACTGTGCATAGTTTGTCAATATGTATTGGCAAACTTTTGTTTTATTTTTCTATACATTCATGTGCAGATGCACGTATTAGTCTGTTCATTATTGCTAATCCTAAACCTGTTTTTTCTACGCCTTCAATTAGTATTAACTCCGCATTATATTTATCTGCTTTTCTTAAAAGTGTAAATATATTTTGGCTTATTTCTTCTAAACTTTCTCCCATGTTTAATTTGTTTTTAACATTATATTTCTCTATATTTTGTTTTTTGCATAATATAACTACTTCTTTTTCTTTTGATAATTCTTGAATTTTTTCTACCATGTTTTGGTTGTTTTCACTATATACTAATATACATTTTGTACTTGGAGCATAATGCTTATATTTTATTCCTGGAGACATTACTTTTTCGCCTTCTTTATATTCTCCTAAAATTTGTTTTTCAATATAAACAGGTATCCCCATATTTTCAATATTTTCTACTGTAATCTTTCCTGGTCTTAATATATGTACTACACCATCTACTACTCTTACAACTGTTGATTCTACTCCTATATCAACTTTGCCTCCATCAATTATATATTCAACTTTACCATCTAGCTCTTCTATAATATCTTCAACTATTGTTCCACTTGGCTTTCCTGATATATTTGCACTTGGTGCTGCTATTGGGCAATTTGAATATTCAATTAATTTTCTTGCTATAGTATTACTAGGCATTCTTATTGCAACAGTATCCAAGCCTCCTGTTATAATATCTGGAACAATTGGATTTTTCTCAAATACTATTGTTAGTGGTCCTGGCCAAAATTTTTCTATTAATTTTTTCTCTATTTCTCCTACTTCTACTACTAATTCCTGTAGCATATCTATATTTGCAATATGTGCTATTAATGGATTATCGCTTGCTCTTCCTTTAGCTTTATAAATTTTTTCAACCGCTTCTACATTTAGAGCATTAGCACCTATCCCATATACTGTTTCTGTTGGAAATAATACTAGTTTTCCTTGTTTTATAGCTTCTGCTGGAGCTTTTAATTCTTCTAAATTTTGTTCTTTTTTAAAATCTATGTATTTTGATTTCATTTCTATTAAATCCTTTACTCTTAAAATATATAAAATTATTAAAAAGAGAAGCGAGCGTTCTACCAGAGGTTGAACTAGAAATTGTTAATTTCACGAATGAGGGATGTTCCTGGAAGGAGCGTATGCGGGAGCCTGAAGGAAAGAGGCTCATGAGTAAAATTTACAATTTCTGTTTAACCGTCGGAAGCAAGTGAGCTGAACTTTTTAATAAATTTATATATTTATGTTATATTTATTAATCATCTAAAAATTCTTTATAAGTCTTTACAATATTTAATTTAAACTTTCCTGGTTTTATATTTGAATTTTGTTTTACATTTACATCAAGTTCATATAATTCTTTTAATTTTTGTATATTTTCTTTTTTATGTCCAATTATATTGTTTATATTTTCAGAATTTGCTTCTATTTCTATTTCTGCAACTTTAGTGTTTACTTTTTTTATTTCAGATAATACTTTATCATACCAAATACTATCTTCTACAAGTTGTCCAAATGCTTCATGGTAAGGTCCTGCAACTACTTCGCTATTTATATTTTCTGGATTTGATATTATATCTGTATTTTGCAAGCCCATTCTTATAACTGTTATTTTCTTTTTATCAAAGAAATAGTATAAATCTTTACATCTTTCTACTGCTTGCTCTAAAGTGATTGGATGATATTCACCTTTTGCAAATTCTTTTTCTAGTTCTGTTCTTTTTATAACTAGAACTGGATATAATCTTACTATTTTTGGTTTTAGTTTAGCTAGGTCTTTAGCTGTATTTAATTCATCTATCCAGGTACTTTCTGGTAATCCTATCATCATTTGATGTCCTAATGTAAATTTGAATTTTCTTATTAATTTAGATGCTTTTTTTACGTCTTCAAATGTATGTCCTCTTTTTGATTTTTTTAATATGTAATCATTAGTAGATTGAACTCCTAATTCAATTGTTTTTACCCCATACTTTTTCAATAATTTTAGTTTTTGTTTATCGATATAGTCTGGTCTCGTAGATATTCTAATGCCATCAACCTGTTTAGTTTTTACATATTTATATGCAACCTTTAATAGTTTTTCTTGTAATTCAATATCTATACCAGTAAAGCTTCCACCAAAGAATGCAATTTCTGTATACAATTTTTCTTCTTTAAAACTATTTAAAAATTCTTCTATTGTTTTTTCTACATCTTCTTCTGTTATTTGTTTCATTTGACCGCTTATACTTTTTTGATTACAAAATATGCAGTCATTTGGACATCCTAAGTGTGGTACGAATATTGGTATAACATATTGCTTAGACATCATTTACCTCCTATTTTTATTACTTTCTACTAATATTAAATTATATATATTTTAACTTGCGGTCTCCAGTCGCGGTTTATTTGCTACCAAAAACTAATTTGCTGACTACGATAACTGCTATTAATATAATAATTGCACGCCTCCGGCTACTCAAGGGTCGACCTCGTTTGCAATATATATAATTTAATATTAGTAAATTTAAAATTAATCTATTATTTTTTTAATTTTAATGCCTGTCTTGCAGCTTCCATTTCTGCCTGTTTTTTTGTATTTCCTTTTCCTGTTGCTAAATATTTATTATTACATTTTACTTCTGCTATGAAAGTTTTGTCATGATCAGGTCCTTCTTCTTTTATAATTGTATATTCTATTTTTACACTTCCATGTTTTTGTAGTTCTTCTTGTAAAACCGTTTTATAATCCTTTTTGCCTACATTTTTACTTGCCTGCTCTATTGCTTCTTTTAGATTATTAATTATAAATTTTTGTACTTCTTCAATTCCTGCATCTATATATAATGCTGCAATTACCGCTTCTACACTATCAGCTAAAATTGCTGCCTTCTTGCTTCCCCCACTAATTTTTTCACTTCTTCCCAAATATAATAGCTCACTAAATTTATATTTTAATGCAACTCTATGAAGACTTTCTTCACACACAACTGATGCTCTAACTTTTGTCATTTCTCCTTCTTTTAGATGTTTATAGTTTTTGTATAAATAATTACTTACTGTAAATTCTAATATTGCATCTCCTAAAAATTCTAGCTTTTCGTTACTTTCTTGCCTATTCTCATGTGCATATGATGTATGTGTAAAAGCCGTTTTTAATAAATCTATATTTTTAAATTTATATCCTATTTCATTTTCAAAATTTTCTAGTTTCATTTTTCCTCCATTTTAATCTCTTGATTTTATTAAAATAAGTATTCCATCTTTTAGGTCTATCGTTGCTTTTTCAGCTATTTGCTCATTACTTACTCCCAAGCTTTCACCTATTTGCAAAGTATAATTTTCTATTTCATATTTAAATCCTCTAAGTGTTACTCCCTTTACTTGAGTTGTTAAAGGTATTAAGGATATATATTTATATCTGTCATCATATTCTATCTCTATAGTTTTATCTATTAATTTTATTTCATTTCTTTCATTTATTATCTTAGCTTCTATGTTTCTTTCTAATACTTTTTTTAATATATGTACATTTGCTATTGTGTGATCCAATCTTGTGCCTATTGCTCCAATTATTGTTATATTATGACTTTGTTTTTTTATTGCTAAATCTAATGCTGATTCTGTATCTGTAAAATCTTTCTCTGGTATGAGTCTTTTGATTTGTATTCCTGAGTCTTTATATTTATCTAAAACAATATTATTAATTGAATCAAAATCTCCTACAATGTAGTGTGGTTGTGTTTTTAATTCATCTAAACGCTCTAGACCTTTATCAACAGCTATTATTATATCATATTTATTAACTTTTAAATGCTTTTTTAAAAAATTTTTATTTATTTTTCCACCGCGTCGCAATTAAAGTTTTCATATGGCCTCCTGTAAGTAAAATTATTCTAGTAATTAGCCCAACGCAGGGGCTTATATATTTTTTCGAAATAAAAATGGCGAGAAGCCAACGGCTTACGGATTACCCTCGTAGCCATCTTGACATTTTTATTAAGAAAAACATATATAACCCCGACGAGATTGGGCGGATTGTTTGTATAAAATACATTTTATAACATACAGAGGCTAGACTATATTAATCTAACCTCTTAAGTTTATTGTTATTTAATTGCTTCCATTGTTTCTTTTGCTATTTCTAATTCTTCGTTTGTTGGTATTACTATCATTTTTATTTTTGATTCTGGTTTGCTTATAACTCCTGAATATTGCTCATCATCATTGTGTGAGTCATCAAATACTATTCCTAATGGTTCTAAACCTGCTACACATTTATTTACTACATCTGGATTGTGTTCTCCAATTCCACCTTCAAATATAATTGCATCTACATGACCTAATGCTGCCATATATGCTCCAATGTATTTTTTAACTCTGTATGCAAACATGTCTATTGCAAGTTCAGCTCTTTTATTCCCTTCTGCTGCTAATACTTTTAAATCTCTTACATCGCCTGTTATTTGTGATATGCCAAATAATCCTGATTTTTTATTTAAAACTGTCATCATTTGGTCTATTGATAAATTTTCTTTTTTCATTACAAATTCTAGAACAGCTGGGTCTAAATCTCCTGATCTTGTTCCCATTACTAGTCCTTCTAATGGTGTTAATCCCATTGTTGTATCAACACATACTCCACCTTTTATTGCAGATATACTTGAACCATTTCCTAAGTGACATGATATGATGTTTATTTCTTCTTTTTTCTTTCCTAATTGTTTTGCTGCTTCGTGTGCTATATATTTATGTGAGCTTCCATGTGCTCCATATCTTTTTATTGCATATTTTTCATAATATTCATAAGGTATTGCATATAATGCTGCGTAATCTGGTATTGTAGTATGGAATGATGTATCAAACACTAATACTTGTGGTACTTCTGGCATTAATTTTAAACATGCATTTATTCCTTGTAAGTGTGCTGGGTTGTGTAATGGTGCATATTCTATTGATGTATTGTATTCTTCTAATACTTTGTCTGTAACAACTGTTGTTTTTGTGAAGTTTGGTCCTCCATGTACTATTCTGTGACCAATTGCATCTATTTCATTTAAATCTTTTATTACACCATTTTCTGCATCTAATAAGTATTTCATAACTAATTCAAATGCTACTGTATGGTTTGGTAATTCTGTTTCTTCTCTTAATTTTTTTCCATTTGCTTTATATTCTATAAATGGTTTTTCTAATGCTTTAACTCCTATTCTATCACATTTTCCTGATGCTAATACACTTTCATCTTTCATGTCAATTAATTGATATTTTAATGATGAACTTCCACAATTTATAACTAATATTTTCATTTAAAATCTCTCCTTTATAATTTTGGGTTTTATTATCACGGGTCGCCCTGGAGTGCGACCCCTACATTTATTTTTAAAACGAAGCAAATTGGGTATATTGCAAGGAAAACAATTAAAAATTTTTGAGATAGTATAAAGATACATCGAAAAAATTTTTAAGAAGTTTGACACCGCAAGATGCCCAATTTCATTCGTTTTACTGTGCTTGAACGGCGGTGATGGCCACAACACCAACTATATCCTCAGCCTTGCATCCTCTTGATAGATCATTTACTGGTTTTGCCATTCCTTGGCATACTGGTCCATATGCTTCTGCTTTTGCTAATCTCTCTACTATTTTATATCCTATATTTCCAGCATTTAAGTCTGGGAATATTAATATGTTTGCTTTTCCTGCAACATTGCTTCCTGGCGCCTTGCTATTTCCTACACTTGGAACTAATGCTGCATCTAATTGCATTTCTCCGTCTAAAGTTAATTCTGGAGCTTTTTCCTTTGCTAACCTTGTAGCTTCTTGTACTTTATCAACATCTTCTGATTTTGCACTTCCATATGTTGAATATGAAAGCATTGCTACTCTTGGTTCTTTTCCTATTATGTTTTTAAAGCTTTCTGCTGTTGATATTGCTATTTCTGATAATTCATCACTATTTGGTTTAGGATTTAATCCACAATCTGAAAATAAAAATACGCCTTCTTCTCCATATTCGCAGTTTGGAACTACCATAACGTTAAATGTTGATACTATTTTTGTTCCTGGTTTTGTTTTTAATATTTGAAGTGCTGGTCTTAAAGTATCTGCTGTTGAATGTGTAGCTCCTGATACTAATCCATCTGCTTCTTCTTTTTTTACCATCATCATTCCGTAAAATACTGGGTCTAAAATTAATTCTTTTGCTTGCTCCATTGTCATTCCTTTTGCTTTTCTTAATTCGTAAAAGTATTCTACATATTCTTCATATTTTTCTGAATTTGCAGGATCTACTATTGTTGCTTTTGATATATCTAAGTTATTTTCATTTGCTAATTTTATAATTTCTTCTTTATTTCCAACTAATACTACTTTAGCAAATTCTTCTTTACAAATTATATCTGTTGCTTTTAAAGTTCTTAAATCTGTTGCTTCTGGTAACACTATTATTTTTATTTCTTTTCTTGCTCTCTCTTTTATTTCATCAATAAAACTCACTATATTTTCCTCCTTTTTTCAAACTATATAATTATATAACAAATTTGACCAAAATACAATATTTTGAGCAAATTTAATTTAATTGTTGTGAATGCCTTAAGCCTTATATAATATAGATTTTAACTTGCGGTCTCCAGCCGCAGTTTATTAATGTGCATTTTCTAATTTACTACTACGAGAACTACTATTGTAATTATAATTGCACGCCTCCGGCTACTTCAAGGGTCGACCTCGTTTGCAATCTATATTATATAAGGCTTAGCTAGATAAAACAATAAAAGGATACGCTGATTCGTATCCTTTCATTTATATTACATTACAAATTTTTGTATTAATATTATTCCTCCTGCTATTATTAGTAATACTATTAAAACTAACCAAGTATAAGATGTTACTGCTCCACCTGTTTTTACTTCTAACATTACTAATGCCTTATCATCATCGTCTTCTTGTTGCTCATCATAGTCTTTTATCTCTACATTATCCGGAGTTGAATCTACATCTTTTGAACCTTTTTCATTATAATCTTCACTTATTTCTGCTATGTTAGTTTTTATTCCAAAATTGTCTTTTCCGTTTTCCCAAGTAAATACTACTTCTAATGTTGTACTTTCTCCTGGTTTTAATAAAGTGTCTTCTAATGCTCTTGTTGTTATTTTATTGTCTCCTTCTTTTGTCCATATTGGATTATCTTCTGCTACAAACTTTAATCCTTCTGGTATATAGTCTGTTATTTCTGTAGCATATCCTTCAACTTCACCTTGATTTATTACTATAATGTTATATGCAAATTTTACTGTTGTTTTATCTATTTTCTTTTTGTCTATTACTACTTTTGCAATTGGTTCTGGGTCGTCATATGGTGTAAATCCTGTATCTGTAGTTGTTGTCTTACCATCAACTGTTACAATAGTTTTTGTTACCCATTTTAATAATGCTAAATCGAATTTCTTTACATAGATTTTTTCTATATCTTGATCATCTTCACCCTCGTTCCATTCGTCTGGAATTGAGTCTTCGTCTTCTATGTCTATTTCATTTCCTTCTTCATCAACAGCCTTGTCTTCTGTTATTTGTGCTTGGTTTATTATTATTCTGTCATCTTGAGTAATATTCTCTTCTATAACTTGGAATACTACTTTTACATCAGCATAGTCTGGATTTGTTTCACTTATTGGTTTTGTTGCATCATAGGTATTTAATAAAGTGTTTTCTAAATATTTTGTTCTTATTTCAACTGCTTCTGATGGTTCTAATGTTTCTTCTCCATTTGCATCATACATTTTCCAATTGTACATTTTATTTGTTTCATGTTCTGGTAAGAATACTAGTCCATCTGGAATATCATCTGATATTTCCATTGCATACCCTAAAACTGTACCTTCATTATATACTCTTATTGTATATGTTACTAAATCACTATTTGCCACATATACAGGTGTTTTGTCATGTACATATTCTATCTCACCATCTTCATTTATTGTTGGATTTGGTATTCTTGTTGTTATTTCTTCATCATTTACACCTGTTATAAATTTTCTTAATGCTAAATCAAAATATTTTAATTCTAATGGCTCATAGTCATCATCATCTTCCTGATATGTACTGTTATCTGCTGGTGGATTATAATTATCTTTATCTACATTATCTGGTGTTGAATCTCTGTCTGTTACACTAATTTCTTCATCATTTTCATCTACTGCTTTATCTTCTTGTATTTCTGCTATATTCTCTAATGTTCCTTTAAATGTATTTTCAGCAAGTACTATACAGGTCACTTCTACATCTCTATAATATAATCCATCTGTTCCGTTTGTTGATTGTTGCCATTTATCTGCTGAGTCTATATCATCAATTGTTGTTTCTGGATTATATGCTTTTATCATCTCATCTTCTAATGCAGTAGTATATATCTTAGCATTCCCCGTTAATATTTTTACGTCGCTAAGTGATGTTTTTGAGTTGAAATCATCAACTTTTAAATTTTTAATTACATCTTCTGTTTCATATAGTCCTTCTGTTCCAACTAAATCAATAACTTTAGTATTACTATCAGATATTCCTACCCAGTAATTATCCGTATTAGCCTTATAATCCATTAAATAGCCTAAACCTTCTGGTATATAATCTGCTATTTTTGTTGCATATCCATTTAATTCGCCTTCATTATATACTCTTAATGTAAATGTTACAATATCTCCTTGTTTTACTATTACTGGTTCTTTTGAATGTGTGTATGTTGCTGTTGTTATTGCTTTCCCTGTAACTGTGTCTACTGTATTTAATTTACTTGTATCTATTTCAGGTATTCTTGTTGTAATTTCTTTACCATTTACTTTTGTTATAAATTTACGTAGTGCTAAATCAAATGGTACACCTTTTATAACTACCTTATCAAAGTCATCATCATCTTCTTGTCCTTTATAGAAATAATTTGAATCTCCTAAGTATGGTTTATTATCTATATCTCCTGCATAATTTTCCCAGTCGTTTGTATTCGTTGGTAAGTTTAAACTATCTTGATCTGGATCTGAATCTCTATCTGGTACGTCTGCATTTGATGGTTCATATTTCATTGTTGCAATATTTGTTAATACTTGATCTGCATTTGTTTTTGTTGCTGTTACTTTACATACTATTTCTAATGATTTTACATATAATTGTTCTTCTGGAGTTAATTTTGTTTCATCAAATGGGGCTAATTCAAATATATAATATCCTTGAATTGGTAATACTCTTAACTCTCTTGTTGTTGCATTGTATGTGTACGCATATTTTTTACCTTCTAATTCTGCTTCTGTATATCCTTCTTTGAATTCTATGAATTCAGGATTATCGTTCACATCAAATTCTAATCCTTCTGGTAAATAGTCTAGTATCTCAGTTACTATACCATATAAATCTCCTTCATTATATACAGATATTTTATATGTTACCTTGTCTCCTGTTTCTACTACAACTGGATCTTTTCTATGAGCATATTCTGCTGTTGTTATTGTTTCTCCTGTAACTGTATCTACTGTATTTAATTTAGTTGTAACTATTTTTGGTTCTTTATCTATTCCATTTACTTTAGTTATATTTTTTCTTAAAGCTAAGTCAAATTCTTTTATTTTTTCGTTTTTTACTTTTAAAGTTATTGTATCTTCTATAATTTCATATTCTACTTCTGGAACTGCTATTTCTTTTCCTGCGGTGTCTATAAATTTTAACTCATTTATTATATATTTTGTTTCATCTGTACTCAATTTTGTTGTTACTTTTATTCTAATTGGACCTACTATTCCTGTATATCCACTAGGCACTGTTATTTCTTCTATATCAAATATAAATTCTTGTCCCTCTGAAATTATTTCCATTTCTGATGTTGAAAATGTTCCATCCCCATTATCAGTTAATATTATTGATTGTCTGGTATCTGTTACCATTGTAAATCCTGCACCTAATAATAAGTTTCCATTTTCATCTACTTTATTTATATTTACTTTAAAGTTTCCTTCTTTAACTTCTTCCTTTTCTACTTTTATTACTGGTTGGTCTTCTGCTTCTGCTATCCATAATGTTGCTGTTGTATTGTAAATTTTATCATATGTAATTGCTGATTCAATATTTAAATCTGTTAAGTCATATTCTGCGGCATAATCATCTGATACTTTTAAGTAAAAATCTCCTTGTCCTACTTTTTCTTTTATTGTCTTTGCACTTTGTATCATATCTGTAGGATTATCTACTATATATATTACTGGTGTTGTATCTATTTCTGTTGGAATTACTTTTCCATTTTTATCTTTAACTTCAAAACTTAAATCATATCCAACATTTCCTGTTGTTAATGTTATATTAAATGGTCCTACTACTGTAAAAATATCATCTTTTGTAACTGCTTTTGAAGTTGTATTTATTTGTACCTCTGGCTTCACATAAGTTACATTTCTATTATCTCCTAAACCATAATTGTTTGCATTCGCCTTTGCATTGTCTATAAAATATCTATATAACGTATCTACTTGTTCTTTTTTTGTTTCACTTAATGATTCTCCATCAATTTTTGTTGTATTACTTAAAACATATGTATCTAATAATGAAAGTGAATTTTGTCCTCCATTTTCGTCATAATTTGAAAAGTACCATAATGCCATTTGTTGTATAAATTCTATGTCATCATCTGTAAGCTCTGAATTTTGTATTTTTGCTTTTTCTAATAATTTTTCTTTCATTTGTGCACTATCTTGATGCTTTGGTAAATATATATTATCTATTATCCATAACATACTGTTATATTCAACATTTGATATATTACCATATCCTATTGTATTTCTATAATAATTCATCACATTATTTGCATCTGTTTTTAAATTATATGTTTCTGTATATGTTACATCTTCTAATTCTGATAAATTGTTTGCAAGTTCTGTATTTCCAAAACCTAAACCGCTTCTTAAACAGTACAATGCATCTTCATAGCTAAGATTTGTTCCAGCTCTTTTACCAATTTTAAACACCGTATGTTCATTTCCATTTGGAGTTGTTACAGTATAAGTTTTTTGTGTGTATGGCCTTTTATCTGTTATATTTAAATCCATTGTGTTTGCTGCATATGTTACTCCTCCAAGAGCAATTAGCAATATTATTAAAATTATTGAAATACATAGTTTAATTTTATTCATAAATTTCTCCTTAAATTTATATATATTTTTTTATTAAAATCAATACCTTATTTTTTGTAATAAACCAATTGTATCTTAAATCCTTACGGATCAACATATTACTGATCCGTAATTAAAATATGACATTTATTTTACTTTTTCCTTCTTTTATGTTAAAAAGACTTTTTTCGCTTATTTCCGTAGTGTTTTCATTGTTTTATTACACAAAAACGTTCTTAACATAATAATTATACTATAAAAGATTAGTTTTTTCAATATTTTCAAAGAAAAGTAAGCATTTTTTTTATTTTCTATTGACTTTTTCTTTTTATTTTGTTATTATAGTAATGCTTTATTTTTTGAAACTCGCAGGTATAGTTTAGTGGTAAAACGAGACCTTGCCAAGGTTTAGTCACGAGTCCGATTCTCGTTACCTGCTCCACATGCGTAACACATTGTGTTACAGTGAATATTGAATAATTAATAATTTTAATTTTTTTATAAATTATTCATTTTTCATTTTTGTTATCATATAATAAAGTATATGGCGACATAGCCAAGTGGTAAGGCACGAGTCTGCAAAACTCTGATTCCCCGGTTCAAATCCGGGTGTCGCCTCCAATTGTGCGTTATTAAAATAACGCAGTGAATAACGAATAGTGAATGGTTAATAGTGAAGATTTCATTATAAAT
Source organism: Clostridia bacterium (assembly GCA_045650705.1). Classification (GTDB taxonomy): domain Bacteria; phylum Bacillota; class Clostridia; order TANB77; family CAG-508; genus UMGS1781. The sequence goes on along the minus strand of JAZRRK010000036.1, from coordinate 3,983 downwards.
TATTCATTTTTCATTATTAATTAATATGGGACATGCACCATTAGCTTAGTTGGTAGAGCAGGGCACTCTTAATGCCAAGGTCCACAGTTCGAATCTGTGATGGTGCACCATAAAAAAACCTCTAGTATGACTAGAGGTTTTTAGTGTATTACATCATTTGAATTTCACCATATATATTACATTTTTCGATGCACCATTTGCTAAAATCTTCTAATGATTTAACAGGGAATTCACTATCATCATATTCTTCATAAGAAAATTTTTTATAAATTTCAACATCATGCATTTTTACATATTCATTGTAATCAAATTGCAATACATAAAGTGGATCATATACACAATTGTTTTTTACGATAACCGAATGTGCAATTGCACCACAATCCGTTTCTGCAATACAATACATTAATTCAGCTTCTTCCAGAAGTAATGCCATTTCCCACGAGATTAAAGACAAATATTCATATCTTCTTTTGGATACCATATTTATATATCTCAAATAAGAATATTTTTTTATTTGTTTCCAATCACTTTTTGTTATAACTCTTCCATATTTACCAAAAAGTTTAAATACAATTTTTGTTGATAATGCAATTGTTGCAGAAAAGCCTTCTTTGTTTAGTAATGAATTAATTAGGTCTACAGTACTTAGACTAAAAATAATAAAAGAAAATACTTTCAAATTTGTAAAATAGATTATTACTGAAATAGTCAAAAATAGTAAATATATTATTACAATAACTATTATATTTACTAACCATACCGCTTCATATTTGCTTTCCATTTTTCCATCTAAGAACCCTTCTTTTAATTCCTTTAGCTTTGTCCGTATTTCGTTATTCATAAAAAACTCCTTTCCAAATTTTATTTTCTACTTTAAAAGTAGGATTGTTTAATATTATATCACGTTGTATACATAATATCAATGCATTTAAAAGGAAGTCACTATTTAGTGACTTCCTCGACGATAATTCTTATACGGTCTCAGCTTAGCCATATGCTTTTTCCGCGCATATTTCCATTTGGTATAATTTATGTCTACGATCATGCTCGTCTGAGATTCTTTCCTTTGCGCTTCCCGTATCTGGGCACTATGTATCATCTTTTCTGCCTTAGCTCGTTGATAAGAAGCGCTTTTCTGGATGTCTTCCTCTAACATCCTAAACAGTTCTGTTCTTGCGTAATCCCTTGTACGCATTACTTTAAATTTTGTTACTTCATAGACTCCTTTAAATATTATTTTAGAAATTGAAATTGTTTCGAAAGAAGTAGCTAAGCATCCTCTTAATAATTCATCGTAAGATACCTCTACTCTTTCTCCCCTTTCGTCTTCTAAATAATCTCCTTTAAACCGTATTTTCATCTTATTATATCCTCCTTTACAGATATATATTATATAATACCACAAATTTTATGTTAATTCAAATTTTACTCAAAATCTTCTATTTTTTCATTTACTTCCACAATTCCATAAGCCTTTATTCCCTCTTTTAATTCTTCTAAATCAGTCTCTGGTAAATATCTTGTCTCTATACCAGTATTTTGAATTAATTCAACTTCTTTATTATATTTATCTAATTTATATACATTTATTTCTCCATCAACATCTTTTAGTAAATAGTGTTCATTACAAAAATCGTTTATTTCTTTATATACTACTACTTCATTTTGTGTAAATTTTTGTATTTCCCAGCCTATATATTCTATTTGCAGTTCTGATTCATTCTTATTTATTAATGTTGAATCAATTTCTCTTTCTGTTTCTATTAAATGTTCACATTCATTATAGTAAGTTTTCTCTATAAGTTTTGTATTTGGAGTTATAACATTTTCTGCAGTACTTGTCTCTTCCAATAATATGTTTTGAGCAGTTTTTATTATGTTTTCACTTTCTAATTTCTTATATTCTGCTTCAAATGCAATCTGTTCATTTATTTTATTTAGTTTATATAAATATACGCCTAATAAGAAACTAATTATTAATACTATTAAAAGTAATATTCCTATATATTTTTTCATTTTTTATCACCATATTTAGATTAACCATATTTTTACTTTTTTATACATTAGTTTCTATTTTTATTTTTCCATTTTTTCTAACAGTTATAGTTATTTCTCCACATAAATCTGTTCTATAAATTTTTACACCGCAAACTTTTGAGTCTCTCTATTACTTCTTCATTAGGATGACCAAACTTATTATTTTTTCCTACTCCAATTAATGCTATTTGTGGTTTTACTTTTTTTATAAATTCTTTTGTTGATGATGTTTTTGAGCCATGATGTGCTACCTTTAAAACTGTTGCATTTAATTCATTTTCATTATATTCTTGTATAATTTCTTCTTCAGCTTCTTTTTCTATATCTCCTGTGAAAAGAATACTGAAGTCTTTATACCTCATCTTTGCCACTATTGAATTATTATTTAGTGCATTATCTTTTATGATTTTCTCAGTTTTAGGCCATAGTATTTCAAAATAAATATCTTTATCTATCTTTACAATGTCTCCTGCCTGTACTTGTATTATTTTTATATTTTTCTCTCTAACCTTATCTATTACATTTTTAAATTCTTGAGAAAATTCCGCCTGCTTACTTATTATTATGTTTTTAACTTTTAAATTCTCCATTATTTCTACTGATTTTCCTGAGTGGTCACTATCAAAATGAGATATCATAAGATAGTCTATTTTCTTTATTCCTCTATCTAACAAATATTCTAATAAAACATTTTCTTGCTCTCCTGTATCTATTAATACTGTTTTCCCTTTAGGAGTTCTTATTAAACAGCTATCTCCGTTGTCCCACATCTATAAAATGTATTTTTAAATTTATAAAATTTGATTGGAATATATTAGTAATAAGAATAATTATTACTAATAAAACTATTGCTATTTTTTTACTCTTTCTTTTTAGTATGCAATAAATTAATATATAATATCCTATCACAATTGGTATAGCTGGTGTTTTTAGTTTAATATTTGCAAATGGAATTTTAGAAGTATATTCTGCTATCCATATTAGAATCTGCGCCATTCCATTTGTGAATATCCCTATAAATTTTCCTATTTTATTAAATAATATTCCAACTATTACATTTAAGTATCCCAGTAATATTATTGTTCCTGATAATGGGGCAGATAGTAAATTTGAAATTAAAAATATTGTTGAAAAATTATTAAAATGTATTAATATTATTGGCAATATTAGTATTTGAGCTGATATTGTTAAAGCCAATGTTTCTGCTATTTTTTTATTTATGTATTTACTTAAACATTTTAGTATTGGTTCATTTAGCAAAACTATTCCTAATGTTCCTAAATATGATAACTGCAGACCTATATCATTTATTAAAAATGGATTATATATTAGAAGTATCAATAATGATACTGATATTGAATTTAAAATGTCCAACTTTCGATATAAAATTTTAGAAAACAACATTGTAATACCCATTATGCAGGCTCTTACAATCGATGCTGAAAAATTTGTTATAAACATAAATGCTATTAATAAAATTATTGTTATTATATATATTCCTTTTTTCGGAATTTTACTTTTTGTTAGGCAATAACTTATTCCTATTATTATATATGAAATGTGGGAGCCAGATATTGCGATTATATGTGATAAGCTACTATCTCTAAAATCATTTTTTATGCTATCTGATAAATCATCTGTTTTTCCTATTAGTATTCCTTCTAGTAGTCCTCTAGTATTTTCTGTAGATATATCTCCAATTGTTTCTATGATTTTTTTCCTTATCTTATTATTAAGTATCAAGACATAATTTAAATCATTTTCTTTATTTATATCTACCTTATCTACATATATACTGCCATACACTTTTTTTGTCTTTAAATATTCTTTATAATTAAATCCTTTGTAATTTCTACTTTCTTCTGGTTCTTTATACTCGCCTTTAATTGTTATTGTCATTCCATACTCTAAATTTTTATTATAGTTTTTAGATATATACATTATAA
>JAZRRK010000035.1:0-11610 GCA_045650705.1 Clostridia bacterium | reverse complement strand
GAAAGAAGTGCATAGAAGATTTTCTGGTGACAATGATAATGAGGAAACACCTGTACCCATACCGAACACAGAAGTTAAGCTCATAAATGCTGAAAATACTTGCGAGATACCTTGCTGGGAAGATAAGTAGTTGCCAGATTTTTTTATTATATATTCCCCAATAGCTCAGTCGGTAGAGCGCTCGGCTGTTAACCGATAGGTCGTTGGTTCAAGTCCAACTTGGGGAGCCAAAAGAAGAGCCCATCAAAAGATGGGTTCTTCTTTTGGCTCTTAAAATTGAATTAAACAAAGATATATGGAACAGCCGAGCGCGTGCGCGAGGGTGTTAACTGTTTAAAAGCTTTGCGCGTCCAGTGGACGAAGAAGCAAAGCTTTTAAAGCTGCCAAAACTTGTGTTTCTTAATTGCCATAGGCAAGAAAAGAAACACATAGTTTTAAAGGGGTGGAGTTGGTTCAAGTCCAATACATAAAAATAATATTATTAATTGTTTTTTTATATGTTTTATGTTAAAATCATATAAGGAAAGGCTAATGTATATTGAAATAATTTATTCTAAGGAGATAATTGGATATGGATTATGTTTATCATGGAAGTAAAAAATCTGGAATTACAGAATTAAAACCTAATAAATCTACACATGGAATATCATATGTTTATGCAACTTCAAGCAAAGAACTAGCAATGATATTGTCTATGAAAATTGGTGATTTGCTTTGTTTGGTTGGTGGAACTGGTAAAGAAGATAATCCCATTATATTCGTAGAAAGAAAGCCGGGGATATTTCAAGACAGATTACATAAAGATACAAATATATATACATTAGATGGAAAAGATTTTGAAGCTAAAACACAATGGGCCGGAGAAGTAGTAACAGACAAACCGCAAAAGGTTATAAAAGAGGAGTATATACAAGATGTATATACAGAATTAGAAAAATCAGAACAAGAAGGTACTCTAAAAATGTATAGGTATCCAGAAAGACCAGAGGGAATGCCTTTAGATAATAGTGATTTAATAGAACATTGGTTAGATGCAGAAGGAGTTAGTAAGTGTATAAAATTAGGAGAACTTATACTTGTATCTGAAGAGTATCCTGAACTTACACAAAAAATTTCTTATAGAATACAAGAAGAATTTTCAAAAAACGATATAATTAATAATACAATAAAGTTATATAGGAGAATTTGGGATGAAAAGAGATTATTGAATAGTGCTACAAAAATATTTCCACAATTCGAAAAAAAATTTAAGTCAAGAGTCGTTTTTGATAAAATTATACATGCAGATAGGTATTTATCTAAGTATATCAAAATTGGAAATTATAAGATGAAGCAATATTTTGATAATCAAATAAAAAAAATAACAACAAGTAAAAGTACAAGATTATTACCAGAAGGAAGAGACATAGAAAAGAATACAGAGGAAACAATGAGTAAAACAACCTTTCGTGATTCAATAAAAGTTGATGTACACCCAACAATAGAATTAGAAAGCACTCTCTCAAGTGAAAACATAAAAAAACAAAAAGAGGAAGATAGATTTTTGTAATATTATACAAAATAATATATATACCAAATTCAGGAGGAAAAATTTATGTCATTTGCGTCTGAAGTTAAAGAAGAATTGTTAGAGTTAAAAATGTGGGATGTTAATAGTAGTATGAAGCAAGAAGAACAAATTGCAAGATTATATATTAGAGAAGCTTTTATACAATCAGGATTTATTAATGATCCTAATAAAGATTACCATCTAGAAGTATTATGCCAATCTAAGAAAAAAGCAGAAGAGTTTATAAATTTGTTAAATAATTTTAATATAGAATCAAAAATAACTAAAAAAGGGACTGGATATATTATATATATGAAAGATGGGGAAGCAATTTCAGAATTTTTAGCATTGATAGGTGCAAATAATGCTGTTTTAAGATTTGAAGAAATAAGAGTATTGAAAGATGCAAGAAATAATGTTAATAGACTTGTAAATTGCGAAACAGCTAATTTGAATAAGATACTAGATGCATCAAAAGTTCAAATAGAAAATATCAAATATCTTAAACAACACAAAAAATTTAATCTTTTGCCAGAAAATTTAAAAGAGATAGCAGAAATAAGATTAAAAAATCCAGACTTGTCATATGATGAGATTGGCAAATTATTAAAAGAGCCAATAAGCAAATCTGGTGTAAGTCATAGATTAACTAAAATAAATACTATAGTTGAGGAATTAAAAAATGGATAAAAAAGAAATAGGTTTATATATTCACATACCATTTTGCAAGCAAAAATGTTATTATTGTGATTTTATATCTTTTGCCAATAGAGATAGTTTTATAGAAGAATATATAGATAGATTAAAAAAAGAAATAAAGGAATATGATTTAGATAAATTTAAAATATCTACAATATATATAGGTGGTGGAACACCATCATACATTGATAGTAAATATATTGTAGATATTTTAAGTACTATTGGAAATGTTGCAGAAGAAATTACAATAGAGATTAATCCAGGAACAGTAACAAGAGAAAAATTACAAGACTATTTTAATTCAGGTATAAATAGATTAAGTATAGGTTTACAATCAACTTGTAATAATCTTTTAAATGAAATAGGACGTATACACGATTTTAAACAATTCTTAGACACATATGAATTAGCAAGAGAAGTTGGATTTAAAAATATAAATGTGGACTTAATGATAGGTTTACCAAACCAAACTATGCAAGATGTAGAAAATAGTCTAAAAGAGGTAATAAAACTAAAACCAGAACACATATCAGTATATTCATTAATACTTGAAGAAGGAACTAAACTTGAAGAAATGATAAATTCAAAGAAATTAGTTCAATTAGACGAAGAATTAGAAAGAGAAATGTATTGGAAAGTAAAAGATACTTTAGAAAAGTCAGGCTATAAACATTATGAAATATCTAATTTTTCTAAAGAAGGGTATGAATCAAAACATAATACAGATTGTTGGAATCAAAAAGAATATATCGGATTAGGATTAGCTGCACATTCATATTTAAATAAAAATAGATACTCAAATACAGAAAGTTTATTAAAATATATAGAGAATAATGAAAAAATAATACACGAAACACAAGATAAGGATTCAGAGATGAAAGAATATATGCTATTAGGACTTAGAAAAATATCAGGAGTTAATATACAAGACTTTAAGAACAAATTTATAGAAAATCCCATATACATATATAGAGATGAGCTAAATAGATTAGTTAAGAATAAATTGATAGAAATAGACACAAACTATATAAAATTAACTAAAAAAGGAATTGATTTAGCAAATCTAGTTTGGGAGGAGTTTGTGTGAATAGCATAAAATATTTTGACCATGCAGCTACTACAGGTGTAAAAGAAGAAGTATTAAAAGCAATGTTACCATTTTTTAGCGTAGAATATGGCAATCCATCATCTATATATGGAATTGGAAGAAAGGCTAGGAGAGCAATAGAAGAGGCTAGAGAAAAAGTAGCTAAAGCTATTAATGCAAAACCAAAAGAAATATATTTTACTGGATGTGGAAGTGAAAGTGATAACTTAGCAATCAAAGGAATTGCATATGCATCAAAAAACAGAGGGAATCATATAATTACTACAAAAATAGAACATCATGCAGTGTTAAATACTTGCAAATCTTTAGAAAAAGAAGGCTTTAAAATTACTTTTCTTAATGTAGATAAAGATGGAGTAATAAGTTTAGAGGAATTAAAAGATGCTATTAGTGATAAAACAATTTTGATTTCTATAATGACAGCCAATAATGAAATAGGAACAATTCAACCTATAAAAGAAATAGGAAGAATAGCAAGAGAAAGAAATATATATTTTCATACAGATAGTGTTCAAGCTATTGGGAATTTAGAAATAGATGTACAAGATATGAATATAGATAGTTTATCCCTTTCTGCACATAAATTTTATGGACCAAAGGGAGTAGGTGCTTTATATGTACGAGAAGGAATAGAATTTAATAAAATACAAGAAGGTGGACATCAAGAGAAGAATAAAAGAGCAGGAACAGAAAATGTTGCAGGAATTGTTGGATTAGGAAAAGCCATAGAAATAGCATATAGAGATTTAGATAGATATAATAATAAACTACAACAGCTTAGAGATTACTATATTACAGAAGTACAAGAGAGGATACAAGATATCAAAATAAATGGACATAGAACAAAAAGATTGCCAGGGAATGCAAATATTTCATTTAAAAATGTTGAGGGAGATGAAATATTGTTAAAATTAGATGAGCAAGGAATATGTGTTTCAACAGGATCAGCATGTAATTCTGGCACAAATGAGCCATCACACGTTTTAACTGCTATAGGTTTAAGCCAAGATTATTTAAATAGTTCAATTCGAACAACTTTTGGAGAGCAGAATACAAAAGAGGATATAGACTTTTTAGTAGATAATATAGAAAGAATAGTTAATGAGGTTAGGAAAGAAAGATAAAAGGCACGGAGATTTTCTCACGTGCACTTTCTCTACACTTTTAATTTTTTTATATCTTTTAATTCTTGATATAATTTTTGAATAGATTCTTGTTTAATAGAATAAGCATGTTCATATTCAGATAATACTTGCTCGAAGTTTTCAAGGTTTTCACCAGATCCAAAAGATTTATCTATAATAATAGAATAATATTCTTTATCATTTTCATCTTTACAATTATTCATTTCAGAAATATATTGTCTAATTTGTTTCAATCTATTTACTTCATTTTTGAGATAATCTAAATATAATGACAAGTTATAATGTTCATATTCAGTATCATCAATAATAACTTTTATTAGTGCTTTTAAAACCTTTGGATTAATTTTTCCAAATTTTTTAGATATATCTAGATTTGGTTTTGTTTCATCTATTAAAATCTTTAGAGTGTCACAAACTCCAATGTGAGATTTATATTGTCTTTTGCTTGTTATAGCATCAAATTCATCAGCAACTCGTATAATTTGACCAGTTAAAGGAATATCATTGGCAGAAAGTCCTTTAGGATAACCAGTTCCATTTAAAGCTTCATGATGATATATTGGGCCAGCAGAATAAGGTCGTAATTTTTCATCTCTCATACACATATTATATCCAATAGTTGTATGTGTTTTAATTTTTTCATATTCCTCATCAGTAAGTTTTCCTTTTTTTTGTAGTATTTCTGGTGGAATAAATTGTTTACCTATATCATGTAAATAAGCACAAATTGTACTATAAATAGTAAAATAGCTTTTCATATGCATGTATTCACAGATTCTACAAGTGAGATTTGCAACATTTTCAGAATGTAATCTTGTAAAAACATCTAAACTATCTAACATTGAAAGTTGATATCTCATGCTTTCATCTAAATTATAACTTTTAAGATTTGTTGGACTATAAAAATCCATTTTAAATTCTTTCATAATCAACACCTAAGATAATTTTACAATGAATAATATTTTTCGTCAATAATAAATGTAATATTTGTGGAATTATGATATAATAGGTTTGTCTAATCAATCTAATACTAAATTATATAGATTTTAACTTGCGGTCTCCAGAAGCGGTTTATTAACTACTAGGTTCTAATAAATTATTACGATAACTAGCATTGGAATAATAATTGCACGCCTCCGGCTACTCATGGGGTCGACCTTGTTTGCAATCTATATAATTTAGTATTAGATTTGATAGTAAGAGATATAAGACATTAAAGGAGCATTTAAATGGAAGAGTTAGAACGATGCAATATTTGTCCACATAATTGTGGTGTTAATAGATTAGAAAAAAAAGTTGGTAGATGTAAAGCAACTGATAAAGTTAAAATAGCATTAGTATCAACGCACAATTTTGAAGAACCTTGCATAAGCGGAAACAATGGCTCAGGAACAATATTTTTTTCAAATTGCAATTTGAATTGTGTATTTTGCCAAAACTATGAAATAAGCCAATTAGGAAATGGTAAAGAGATAACAATACAAGAACTTGCTGAAATATTTTTGTCACAACAAGAGAAAAAAGTAGAGAATATAAATTTAGTTACACCAACAATGTATGTATATCAAATTATAGAAGCTATAAAAATTGCAAGAAAAAATGGTTTAAATATTCCAATTGTGTATAATTCAAATGGCTATGAAAATGTTAAAACAATAAAAGCATTAAAAGGATATATAGATATTTATTTACCAGATTTGAAGTATAGTAATAATGAAGTTGCATATAAATATTCTAATATAAAAGATTATTTTGAAAATGCAACATTAGCAATACAAGAAATGTATAATCAAGTTGGAAAACCAGTTATAGATGATAATGGAATAATGAAAAAAGGTTTGATGATAAGGCATTTAATATTACCAAACCAAATTCAAAATTCGAAAGATGTGTTAAAATGGGTAAGTGAAAATATGGATAACAATATTTATGTAAGTGTTATGGCTCAATACTTTCCAACACATCGTGCAAAACAATTTCCAGAAATAAATAGAAAGCTTAATAGTAAAGAATACAATGAAATAGTGAATTATCTATATTCACTAAATTTAAATAATGGATATGTACAAGAATTAGGAGAACATGAAGAAGAGTATGTGCCAGATTTTAAAAGCTGGTATAAAAATAAGGTGTAAGGAGAGATTTTATGAAAAAAGCATTAGTAACAGGAGCATCATCAGGTATAGGACGAGACATGACTAGATACTTAGTTGAACTAGGATATGAAGTATTTGCAGTAGGAAGAGATACTAAAAAATTGGAAGATTTACACAATGAATTAGGTGATAGAGTAAAAGCTATATCAGCAGATTTAACTAAAAAAGAAGTATGTATAGAATTGCATAAGAATTTGCAAGATGAGAATATAGATTTAGTAGTAAATAATGCAGGATTTGGAATATTTGGAAATTTTAATGAAACAGATTTAGAAAAAGAAATAGATTTAATAAATACTAATATTATAGCAGTCCATATATTAACAAAGTTATTTTTAAAAGATATGATTAATAGAGATAATGGTAGAATATTGAATGTATCTTCAATAGCAGGAACTTCACCAGGACCGTTAATGGCAACATATTATTCATCTAAAGCATATGTATTAAGACTTACAGAGAGTATATATGAAGAATTAAAAAAGAAAAAGTCAAATGTTACTATTAGTGCATTATGCCCAGGACCAGTTGCAACTAATTTTAATAATGTAGCAAATGTAAAATTCAGCATAAAAGCTCTATCAAGTGAATATGTATCAAAATATGCAATAGACAATACTTTGAAAGGAAAAATGATTATTGTTCCTGGTTTAAAAATAAAAATTCTAAGAATATTAAGTAAAGTATCTCCAGATAAATTAACTATGAAAGTTGTATATGCTAATCAAAAAAGAAAAAAAGAGTAAAAGTATTGTAATTTAAAAAACAATAATATATAATTATGTCAAATAAATTATGGAGGTAAGTAGGATGACTATCGATTTACCAGCAAAATTTAACTATAATAATGGGAAAGTAAAAATTGAGGATGGAATTATAAAGATTTCATCACTTGTAAGTTGGCGGGATTTTGTTCACAAGCTAACATTGGATAATAAAGGTAGTAACTGTTGGTATTGTGGCAGAAAGCTAAAAAGAGAAGAGGTGACGATGGATCATCTATATCCACAAGATTTAGGTGGACCAACAATACCAAACAATTTAGCACCTTCTTGTGCACATTGCAATACTCAGAAAGGAAACATAACAGAAAAACAATATCGGCAAATTCTAGCTGCACCAGAGAAACAACAAAAAATTATAAGATGTAGATTTTTGCAAAACAATGAAAATCGTAAAGTAAAAAAAGGGTATTATTTACCTAAGAAATGGATTACTTCTAAAAGGATTGATACAATATTAGTAACTCTCTTAATGAATGAATCTTATAAAGGTAAAAAGTATTCAAAAATAGAAACTTTTTATAGGGAATATGGACATATACCGTATCCAATTATTGTAGACAAAAACAATTATTTACTTGATGGATTTTTGGTATTAATGTTTGCAAAGAACAATAATATTTCTAGAATTCCTACCATTGTACTTGAAAATGTGGAAGTAATATTTAACAAATAAAGAGGCATTGCCTCTTTATTTGTTTGTAAGTAAATAATTCCTTTTAATTCAAGTTTGAAAAAAACATTGCTTTTTGATATGTTATAAAATATAATATATTACGAAAGTTGAGGTATACATATGAAGGTTGGAATAGGTCAAGATAGTCATAAATTCGATTTTGAAAACAAGAGTAAAAGATTAGTATTAGGAGGAATATTTTTTGAAGGAGCTCCAGGATTACTGGGGAATAGTGACGCTGATGTGGTATTACATGCACTTACAAATGCTATTTCTGGAATAACTTGTAAAAATATATTGGGAGAAAAAACAGATAAATTATGTGAAAAAGGCATTACAAATAGTGAGGAGTACTTAAAAGTAGCACTAGAATATTTACATTCAAAAATTGTACATGTATCAATATCAATAGAGTGTAGAATTCCAAAAATAACTCCTAAAATAGAAGAGATGAGAAATAACATATCTAGAATTTTAAATATAAGCTCAAACAATATAGGAATAACTGCTACATCAGGTGAAGGACTTACAGAAGTAGGAAAGGGCAATGGAATAAGTGTTATATGTATTGTAACATCAGAATAGAGAGGACTGATATTTTGGAAAAAATATATACAAAGGCTAGAGCAAAGATAAACTTAACATTAAATGTTCTAGATAAGAGACCAGATAATTATCATAATTTAGAATCAATATTTCAAAAAATCAATTTATATGATGAATTATATATAGAAAAAACTAATGGTGAAACATTAGAGTTGATAAGTAATTTAAAAAATGTAAGTTTAGAAGATAATATAATATATAAAGCTTATATAAAACTAAAAGAAGAGTACAAAACAATAAAAGGAATAAGAGTAACGCTAAATAAAAGGATACCAACGGAAGCGGGATTAGCAGGAGGAAGTACAGATTGTGCAAGCTTTATACTTGCTGTGAACAAACTATATAATTTAAAGCTAAAAGAAAATGAATTAATTAATTTAGGAAAAACTTTAGGAGCAGATGTGTGTCCTTGTTATTATAATGTAGCAGTAAAAGGAGAAGGAATAGGTGAAATAATAACAAAGATAAATACAACATTTAAATACTATATTTTAGTAATAAAACCGAAGATATCGTATTCTACAAAAAATATGTTTAAAAAAATAGATGAAACAAAGCGTTTAAGAAAAATCGAAGTCTCAGAACCAATGGTAGAAGCTTTAGAAACAGAAAATATTAAATTATTATGTGATAACTTATATAATGTATTCGAAGATGTAGTTGAAGAAAAATATACAATAAAAGAACTAAAAAATGAATTAACTAAAAATGGTGCAATAGGCACATTGATGACAGGTTCAGGTTCATGCGTATATGGAATTTTTAGAAATAAAATTGAAGCAAAACGAGCATATGAGATTCTAAAGTCGAAATATGAAATATATATTTGTACATCATATAATAGAAAGGAAAGAATATGTCAGTAACAGGGATAATATTAGTGGCTGGTAATAGTACAAGATTTGAAAAAAATACAAATAAAAACTTTGAAAAAGTAAATGGAAAATATATATTAGAGTATAGCTTAAAACAATTTGTTGAGAATGAATTAATTGATGAAATTATTGTAGCTGTGAAGAAAGAAGAGAAAATTTTTGTAAATGGAATTATAGAAAATTATACAAAAAAGCCAATAAAACTTATAGAAGGTGGAAAAACAAGACAAGAGTCTGTATATAATTGTATTAAAGAATCAAAATCTAGCATAGTCATAATACATGATGGTGCAAGACCTGTTATTAAGCAAGAATATATTAATAAATGTATAGAAACAATGAAAAAATATGATGGAGCAACAATCGCAGTGAAATCAAAGGACACAATAAAAATATCAGACGATAATGATATTGTAATAAATACAACGGCCAGAAAAAATACTTGGATAGTGCAAACACCGCAATGTTTTAAAAAAGATATATTATTACAGGCACACATAGAATTTGAAAAAAATAAAGAAATCACAGATGACTGCATGTTGCTAGAACTTATTGGAAAAGATGTTAAATTAATAGAAGGAGATTACACAAATATAAAAGTAACTACTCCAGATGACACAGATTTAGTAAAACAATTTTTAAATTAAAGCACTTAAAAAGTGCTTTTTTTTTATGTTTTGCATATAATAAAAAAGAAAACATTATAGGAGGGTAAAAAATGGATTATGAAGAATATATGAGAAGTGTTCTAGGATATAATCAAGTTCCAAATAATATTTATACAAATACATATAACGATTACTATTATGATATGGAATATTTGAATAATCGTAATAATGTAAATAACGAAGTTATAGAAAGTATGTATCCAGAGATATACAGAATAGTGTATCCTATGGTATGTAAAGTTTGCACACAAAATAGCCAAAGAGAAATTACACGAGATTTAATAGATAGGATGACAGAAGAAATATATTTAAATGTGGAACCAGAAGAAAGACAAACTACAGTAAATAACAATACAAGAACTGTTTTAAAGAATGGAGATGTAAGAAATCCAAATGCAAAAGAGCCAGAAGTACGAAGTGAAACAAGACAAAGTAATTTTTTATTAAGAGATTTAATAAGAATACTGATTTTAAGAGAACTAGGAAGACCAAATAGACCTGGTCAAATGCCACCACCAAGACCACCTAGACCACCAATGCAACCGCCATATAATCAAAGGTCACAATGGAGACCATATTAATAAAAGATGTATATTTTTCCTTTTAAAATAAATAATATTATTATGAAAGGAGAAATGTATGAAGGTTAAAGATTGTATGTGTTCACAAGTGTCTTGTATTAATCCTAATGCTACAATAAATGAAGCTGCAAAAATAATGCAACAGCAACATGTAGGTTGTATTCCAGTATGTGATACAAATAAGAATGTTGTAGGACTAATTACAGACAGAGATATAGTTTTAAGAGGAGTAGCTTGTAATAAAGATGCAAATCAAACACCAGTAAGCGAAATTATGACTACAAAAGTATATACTATAACACCAGATGCTGAAGTTAATGAAGCAAGTAACATAATGTGCGAATGCCAAATTAAAAGAGTTCCTGTAGTAGATAATAACACAATAGTAGGAATAATTACATTAGGAGATTTAGCTAATAATCAAGAGGTTCATGGACAACAAGTATATCAAGCAGTTGAAGGAATATGCAGATGTGGAAATAACACAAAGAATAATCAATAAATATTTAGGACTTTTGGCGGGACACGGGGACGGAGTTTTTGTCCTTAGGGTTTCAGCATATTGTTAATATTGGAAAACTCTAAATTTGAAAACATTATGTCAGAATATGGTGCGGCATTACATTCCATTGCAATAAATTTTGTAAAGATTGATAATTGTCTGTTCAGCAATTTACATGCCAGCATTACCGGCGGTGCCATCGCACTTAAGGGAATACCGATGAATGAAGAAATGAAAAAATATAATAATACTCATGAAACTTA
>JAZRRK010000034.1:0-38222 GCA_045650705.1 Clostridia bacterium | reverse complement strand
TCTATAAGTTTTTTTTCTGTTTCTTCTTTTTTTATTACTTGTTTTATTTATTTCTGCATATATTGCTTCTTTTGATATATCGTATTCTTTTGATATTTTGTCCACATAAAGTTCTTGTTCAATTTTACTTTCTACTGTTGTTAATAATTTTGCCGTTTCTTTTAAGAATTTTATTTTATCACTAACATTATTTAAGTCCAAATTATGTTTTAAAATTTTTGTTTTAAATTCTACTAGAGATATTGCGTTATCCACTAATAAATTGAATCTTCCGTTCCCGTATTTTATAACATATTCATCTGGATCTTTTGCTCCATCCATTTGTATAATTCTAACATCGCATCCAACATTCGTAAGTATTTCTAAACCTCTTAAAGTTGCAGATTGTCCTGCTCCATCTGAATCATATGAAATTGTTACCTTTTCTGTATATTTTCTAAGAAGTCTTGCTTGTCCTTCTGTAAGTGCTGTTCCTAATGATGCAACTACGTTTGGTATTCCTCTTTGATGTAATGAAACTGCATCCATATATCCTTCAACCATTATAATATTTTGCATATTAGCATTTTTTGCTATATTCATTGCATATAAATTTCTACCTTTGCTATATACAATTCCTTCTGGTGAATTTATATATTTTGGTTTAGAATCATCTAAAACTCTTCCTCCAAATGCAATAAATCTATTTCTTACATCTTGTATAGGAAACATTAATCTATTCTTATATATATCGGCATATCCATTATTGTATTTTTTTACAAGGTTTGAAGCTAAAATTTCCTTTTCTGTAAAGCCTTTTTCTTTTAATGTTCTATATACTTCATTTCCTCCATTTGCATATCCTATCATAAATTTTTTTAAAGTATTATTATCTAATTTTCTTTTCTTTACATATTCTTGTGCTTCTCGTGCAGATGGTTTATATAAATTTTGGTGATATATATTTGCTACTATTTCATTTATTTTATATACTTTTTGTTTTAATTCATCTCTTTTTGATTCTTCATCATTACCTATAGTAGGCAATGCTATACCAGCTTTTTCTGCTAAAATTTCTATAGCTTCTCTATAATTAACATTTTCTATTTTGCATATAAATGATATTACATCTCCGCCTACACCACATCCAAAACAATGAAATATTTGTTTTTCTGGGGAAACAGAAAAAGAAGGTGATTTTTCTTTGTGAAAAGGACATAATCCCAAGAAATTTCTACCGCTTCTTTTTAATATTACATATTGTGATATGATGTCTAATATATCATTATTCATTTTTATTTCGTCTATCAGAGCCTCGCTATATCTCACCATTCTTAGCACCTTTCTATCTTTGTAGAAAATTTTTCTTTAATATACCTTTATTTTATACACCTATATTATTCGACATAAAGTCTTTAATACCTCCTTTTATTTACATAATTTGTTTTTACATTTTTTTCCACTATTTATATTTTCTGTATTTTATTTTAGTGTATATTTATTTTGATTTTGAACATAATAAACATATAATCTTTTTTTGGAGGTGCTGTTATGTCAGAAAATAAAAATAACAAAAACAATAACAACAATAATAATAACAATAATAACCGTAATAACAATAACAACAATAATAACGAAAGAAATAATAACAACAACTGTAGATAGTTAATAAATTTAAAAGGTAACTATTAGAAGTACACTTCAAATAGTTACCTTTTATATTATTATCTTATATCTCTTTTAGCTTGTTCATTCTCTTCTTGTGCCAATCTATATTCTTGTTCTGCTCTTGCTAATTTTTCTCTTAGTCTTACTGAATTTTCCATTGCTGCAAATGCTACTTGTGTAGGATCTACATTCTCTTCTCTTTTTTCTTTTGCTAATCTTTTTGCTTCCTCATTTTCTGCCACTGCTTCATTATATTTTTTCTCTGCTATTGCAAGTTTACTTCTTGTTGCTCCTGACCTTTGCATTATAGCAAATACTCTATCAGCCTCTTGTGTTTCTCTTTGGTATGGATTCCCTAATTCTTTTAAAAATTCATTTCTTTTTTCAGTCATACAAAAACCTCCTATTGCTAAGTTGGTATTATTATACTATATTTTTTATTAAAAGTAAACTAAAATTTATTTTATTAATTCTTCTAATATTTGTATTGCATTTGATGCAGCACCTTTTCTTACATTATCTGCTACTACCCACATATTTATTCCACTTTCTACACTTTCATCTCTTCGTATTCTACCTACAAAAACCTCATCAAAGCCTGTTGCATTTGATGCTAATGGGTATACATTGTTTTGAACGTCATCTTGCACAATTATTCCCTTACTATTTTTTAGCAATTCTTTTAATTCTTGTAAATCAAAGTCTTTCTCAAATTCTATATTTATAGATTCACTATGGGAGTTCATTACTGGAACTCTAACTGTAGTTGCAGTTACCTTTAAATCTTCTCTATGTAAAATCTTTCTTGTTTCATTTATCATTTTTATTTCTTCTTTTGTATAACCATTCTCTGTAAAAACATCTATATGTGGTAAACAGTTATTAGATATTGCATATGGAAATTTTTTAGGTGATAATCCTTGTAATGTATTTTTTAAATCATCAATTCCTTTTTGACCTGCACCAGATACAGCTTGATATGTTGAATATATTATACGTTTTATTTTATATTTTTCATCTAATGGTTTTAATGGCACAACAGCTTGAATTGTAGAACAATTAGGATTTGCTATTATCCCTTTATTCCATTTAATATCTTCTGAATTAACTTCTGGAACTACTAATGGTACATTATTTTTCATTCTAAATGCACTACTATTATCTATTACTATACATCCTTTTGATACGGCTATTGGCGCGAATTTTTTAGCAGTTTCTCCTCCTGCTGAAAATATTGCAAAATCAAAACCTTCATCAAATGAATTTTCATTTAACTCTCTAACTGTATATTCCTTATTAAAAAATTTTATTTTTTTTCCAGCAGATCTTGCAGAAGCAAAAAATACATATTCACTTATTGGTAAATTCTTTTCTTCAAGAACTTTTAAAGCAGTTCTTCCTACTAGCCCAGTAGCCCCAACTAATGCCAATTTATATTTTTTCATATTACCTCCAACTTTTGTACTTTTAAAATTCGCCCAATCTCGTCGGTGTTGGACATTTTCTTTCTGCATGTTTTCGAAAGAAAAGTGCAACACCTGCGTTGGGCTAATTACTACTATTATTATATTACAAAAGTTAGGAAATTGGAAGTAGAAAACAAAAATCTATGCCTATATGTTAACTATTCATTTGTTTTACCATTATTTCTCCAAATACTGCATATCCTTCTAATGGATTATTTACTAATACATGTGTTATTGCTCCAATGAATTTTCCATTTTGCATTATTGGAGCTCCACTCATTCCCTGAATTATTCCTCCGGTTTTTTCTATTAGTTCTTTATCAGTTATTTCTATTAACATACTTTTATTGTCTTCTGTATTGTTTCTATATATCTTTTTAATTTTAATTTTGTATTCTTTTCTTATATTGTCCTCTAATGTTAATAATATTGTTGCATCTCCCTCTTCTATTTCTTCTATTAATGCAACTTCCATACTATTATTTTCATCTATTCCTAGTGAGTTTGTATTTGATAGTGTACCATATATACCAAATCTAGTATTTTGGTTTATGTTTCCTATTAATTCACTACTATTTATAGTTCCTCTTATTTCTCCTGGATTTCCTTTTTCTCCTTTTTTTATTTTTGTTATTGTACTTGTTACTAACTCTCCACTTTCTATTGTTATAAGTTTTTCTGTGTCTCTATCTATTATTCCATGACCTAATGTTGCTATATTTCCAGTTGTAGGCTCATAATATGTTGCTGTTCCTATTCCTACTGCTCCATCTCTTACCCATAATCCAATTTTATATTTATCATCTTCAGTTTTTACTGGTTCTATATATGCCATATATTCTATTCCATCTCTTATATATTTTATTTGTAAATTTTCTCCATTTGAATTATTAACACATTCTATTAATTCGTCTGTTGTTGTTATTTCTACATTATCTACTGATATTATTAAGTCTCCCTCTTTTATTCCTGTATCTTCATATGGCTTTTCTCCTTCTACTTCTGTCATGCCTATTACTAATACTCCATCTGAATATAGTTTTATTCCTATTGTATTACCTAATGGTATTACTTTTGTGTTATTTATTGTATCTACTTTAACTTCTTTTAAATTTACTAGATTAAATAACTTCAGTTGTACTGTTTTACTTTCAATGTTATTATTTTTACTTGAAGTTTGTATTATTTCGCTATCTTTTTCTTTTACACTTATTCCAAATACTTGCCCCAAATCTAACTCTTCTTTTTGGAACAATACAACCTTATCTGGTATACTTGTTATATTTGTTACATATATTAATATTACACATAAAAATATTATTATTGATAATTTTTTTATAAAATTCAAATATGGTCACCCTAAAATTAGGATAACCATATTCTTGAAAATTATTATTAATTTTTCTGTTTTGCGATAAGTGATATGTTATCTATTTTGAAATATCCACAATTATCGCAACTATGTGGATAATGATCTGAGAAAAATCCTATTGCATTTTTATTTACATTTATTGATGAATTATTTGCTGCTTGACTATCAATTGTTTCTTTTATTGCTCCATTGTTTACATTAATTTCATAACTATCATTAGAAATACTTATACTAATTTCTCCACTTTGTGGTATACTTGAAAATTTTTTTATAGGAGTTAATTCTTCCATATTATCATTATTTTTTCCTTTATTATAAGTAAATTTCCACAAAACTGCATTGTAGCCGTCCTTAGCAGCCTCCCTAAACTTAATTGCCTCCCCACTCAGAGCACCATAACTTCCTGAATAATTGAAACTTAACATATATCCTGTTAATTTTGATGGATCTGATTCATCTAAGTCAAATATAACACCTGCAGCATTAAAACTATCCCCAAAATCTATATCATATTTAAATGACATTTCTACAATATCCATATTAAGATATTCCCACTTTAACCAAGCTGCACCTTTTCCAGGATATTCTCCATTTCCATACATTTCTACATTATTTTCATTAAAACGTATTACTGAAATATTTCCATCTCCTGCTGGATACGGCGCATCATTATCTTCTCCTAACGACCACAGAAAATCCTCATTCCACTCTAGTGAATTTAATTCCATACTCCATACTGCATATAAAGTAACATCTCCATCTCCATCACTGTCTAATAAATCTACATTATATATTAAATAGTTTTTGGTATATTCTGCATTCTTTGCATCTGGAGTCAAAGCCCATCCTTCCAAGACATATCTTATACCATTATTAGTTGTAACTACTGGTTCTTGATCTGTTATTTTTACTTGTTGATTTGGTTCTATTAGTATTTCTTTTGGATCAACATCTTTTACATTAGTTATAAATCCACCTTCGTTTACATTTACTTTTAGATTAGCATCGTATATTAGGTTTATTCCTACATTTGCTGTTACTTTTTCATTTTGATAATATCTTTCTCTAGCTAATGCTTCGTTATATGATTTTGTTTGTCTATATGCTATTGTTTCATAGTCAGCTTTTTCACTACTAATTTGTTTATAATTTGCTTTATTTATTATGCAGTAGTAACATCCTATTTCTGCACTACTATTTGTGTTATTATCGTGCTGATAATAGTATTTTGTTTCTGTAGTCTCTGTTCCATCTTCTGCTTTTTCTTTATATGTATATTCCCTTAATGTGTATTCTGTACTCCTATATCCTGTATACCATTCATTTAAACAATTATCACAATATACTTGATGATATTTATCGTCACTTTCCCCTGTAAAGAATATTTCGTTTGGAGCTACATATTCTCTATTTGTTGTACTTGTAGCTATTGCATAATTGTTATAATATTTTAATCCTATTGGCACTCCTTGGAAGAATGTTATTAAAGATATATTACTAAATATCTGCTCCCAATCTCCATCAGTTAATATTGGTAACTTAAAATCGTAGTTTCCATTTCTGTTGTAGCTAGATATTGCAGAATTTAAATTTGTATTTATGGAATCTTTCATAACTTCTTTTTTGTGTTCAACAAACATAGATGTTTCATCTTCTGGATTATTTGCTTCTGAAATATTAAATATATTTGCACAACTTACTTCTTTATATTTTGGCTCAAACTTGTTAGTTACATTACTTAATTCATATTCGAGTTTTTTTTGTTTTAAATCTCCTGTTCCTAACTCTCCTTTTACCCAATTTGTAAATGCATATGCTTCTACATAGTAGTTTATAGCACTACAATCCTCATATGTAGCTATTCCATTTATTCCAAGTGCACTTAGATTCTCATTCTCTATTTCTGTATCTAATTCATTAACTGTGTCTTTTAAATCTATATACCATTTTCCTTTATCTCTTCCATTTAGAACTTGATATATTTTTTTAAACTCTGTTGTTTTTTCTCCTCCTATTAATAGTGATAGTGATTTATAGTAGCACCCATCGTCACCTACTTTTATTGAATCCGAGTCGCTTATATTTTCTTTTACATTATCCTTTAACTTAAAGAAATTACTTCCATCATAATATAACTTTTCACTTGTAGTAGTATATACATAGCTAAAAGTACGTAATTGTGGGGCTCCTGCCTCCGAATCTTTATAAAGTATTTGCTCCGTTAAAGTTTCTGGCTCTATATTTGTGGTTTCAGTATTACTTTTAGAATACTTAGTATCTGATACTTTATTGATAGCCGATACAGTTTCTCCATTTATTTCTATTTTTGGTAAACTTGTCTTTTCATCAAAGTATACTAAATACCCTGTTTTTTGTTCTATTTTTTGTTCTGTTTTTTCTGTGCTATCTATTTTATAAACAGATATTTTATTATCTAATGTATAGTTTACAATATAAGTATTAGATCCTTTAATATATTCTTCTGTATATGCTGTTTTATTATTTAATGTGTGTTTATATTCTTTTTTTGCATCATTTACTTTAGTAGTATACTCTATACCACCTATTGTTCCTTCTACATTTCCACTTTCTGGCTCATATATAATTGTACCTTCAGAATCAGTTGTTATTTTATTACCATTCAAAAATAGTTGCACTCCGTTTTCATTTTTTATTGTAACAGGAGTATATGCTGGAGCATATACATAGTATCCATCATACATTGTTAATGCTACTGCTGGTATATAATCTAACATATATTCTCTTGCTGTTCCTGAAATATTTAAATTATTTGCTAAACTTGTAATAAATGTATTTATAGTAGCTTTTGCATTATTTCTTGCATAGTCTTGCTTTGTACTAGACCAATCTACTGTATTTATTTCAAAAGCTTTTATTCCTTCTTTTGTTGCTTCTGAAAGTTTTAAATCATATTCTGCTTGCAAGGCTAATGTATCTCTTTGTTGGTCTAAGTAATACGATAGCACCAGTAATAATGGTATAAATATTACTATAAAAATTATCGCTAAATTTTGTAGTTTCATACTCCCTCCTGTATTATTTTTATTCTGTTTTTATCTCTATATCTGTTATATTAAATTCTCCTATCTCCGTACAGTTATGTGCATAATGATCTGAGAAAAAGCCTAATGATTTTATATTAGGATTTTCTAATCCTGTTATACTTATATGTTCATTATTATTTATAATTATTTCATATCCATCCTCTAAATAGTTGATAACTATTTCACCTTCCTTTTCCAGACTCTTTTTTGCTACTACTTTGCTGTTGTCATCTTTCCAACTCCCATAATGATAGTCACAACTATTTTTATCTGCATAGGAAATCATATTATAATATCCACCTAATTTAATTGAGACATCTTTATATATAATAAAATTCCCTGAAATATCAATAAACATAGGATTGAATAATGACCAAGTATTATTACAGCTATAGCAGTAATAATTATAGGAATACCTCATTTCCCCTCCATGCCCACTCGTATTGCAAAAAGCTAGTAACACAGGTTTTATATGATTTCCATTTTCTTTTACGTTTAACATTATTCCAGCAGCAGTAAATGAATCTCCAAACTCTAAATTATACTTAAAAGAAATTTGCTTTATGTTAAGTTCACTCTCAAGCCATATCAAGCCTCTACCCGCACCGCCGAAGATTGTCCATTCAATACCTTCATCAAGTTCAGTAGTACGGTTACCTCCTGATCCAGTTATACAAACACTATTGTCTTCTTTAATGTCTATATTACATACTCCATACCATTGAGGAATTGGATCCTCACTACTAATTACAGCAGGTTTATAATCTGTTTTCCATTCTAAGTTATTTAATTTAATATCAGGATCTGGGTCTGGGTCTGGAACTGGGGAACTTATTTCTACTACTGGACCTTTTTCATTATCTCCCCCATTTACTACTACTGAAGATGATGATGTTCCTATTGTATATGTTTCTTTTCCTATTAATTTGTAAAACATGTTTTTAAATTGTGTTGCTATTGTTATATTTGTGTTTTTGGCTGTTACTACTATATAATCATCTTTTTTTAGAACATATTCTCCATTTTCTTCGCCTAATACTTTTTCTAAAATCGCATTTGTGTATACTGAATAATATTTATATTCTCCTAATTCTTCACTATTTGCTGTTGTTACATCTCTTCTTGGGTTATCGTCTAATATTTTTGCTTCTATTTGTATGTCATATGAGTTTCCTGTTGCATATAGCTTATGTACTAGTTCATTATAATCAAATTGTGTAATTTTTCCTTGTGTTGATACTTTGTTTACAAAGTCTGAAACAGCTACTTGTACTATTGTTTGTGATATTTCGTCGTTTTTTCCTGTCATTTCCATTATAGGAAATATAAACATTAATATAACTGCTAAAAATATACCTATTATTGTCATTAGTGTATCTGACATATTGTTTATACCTCCTCTATTTTTTACTTTATATAATAATTGGGCAGATGATAAGTTTCTGCCCTATAGTAATTTTATTTTACAGTTGTTGTAACTAAAGCATTTGCACTAGCTTCGATTGCTATAGTGTCTTTTCCTATTATACTATATAAAAAGTTTTTAACTTGTGTACCCATTGTTACATTTGTATTAGTTACTTTTGCAATAAAGTAATCTCCTTGTTTTAATTTATAGTCGTTCTCATTATTTATAGCACTCTCTATTGTATTTGTATATACTGAATAGTATATATTTTCTCCTATTACATCTATATTTTCTCCTTTTTTACCTGGGTTGTCATCTAGTATTTGTGCTTCTAATTCTACACTATATGAATTTCCTGTTGCGTGTAATTTTTGTATAAATTCATTATAATTACTTTGTGTGACTTTTCCTTCTTTTGCAACTGTATTTACAAATTCTGATACCATTGCTTGTACAGAAGTTTGAGTTATCGCATCATTTTGATTTGCTGTAGCCATTAGTGGAAATACAAACATTACTACTGCTACCACCATTACTACTATTATTGTTATAAATGTATCTGACATATTTATTCCTCCTTGTATTCATTATATAATACATATATTTGCCTTATAGCTGGTTGAACTACAACTTGAGTTCCATCCTCTGCTGTAATATATTCCCCGCTTGTGTTTATTTCAATTATATTTTCAGTATAATATGTTGTATCAGAATCATTCTCTATTAAATATTTTATCGTATCTTCAATTTCAGAACTTTCAATTAAATCATTTTCTATTTTAACTCTAATTCCTTCTCCACTCTTTAATGTGGCTATTATTGTATCTACTCCTACAATTCTTCCATTTTTTTGAGAACCTGTTTCCCAATCATAATAGTTTGTTTTATCTGAATAATATAATACTGTATCTGCTGTTTCTTTTATACTTGAAAATAAGGAAAATACTATTGATAGAGCTACTATAAATACAAAAATTGCAAATGCCATTTTTAGTGCGTCTGATGCATTCTCCATATTCTCTTTTCCTCCTTCAAAGCTCGAAGAGCTTTGTATTATTCACTATTCACTCTTCACTATTCATTTTTCACTTTCTTCTTTGGTTATTTCTTCGAAGTGTGGACGAGCGATGCTCGCCCCTACATTTTACTCAATCCTGAGCATAAAACATATAGTATTTCATATATGCTTTATGTTCAGGATAAGCTATTTTGCTTATCCTATAATTATTTCTATGTTTATGTTGTATGTTTAGAAACAGTAATTGTACTAATATATCCCCCAGTATATGTAAATGCCATATCATATCTTCCATTTGCTGTTACTGTTAAATCTTCTGGGTTATATACAATAGTAATATCATGCTCACTTGATGCATTACTTGCATTTACTTTTGAAATCATATCACGTACAGTAGATGCTGGAAAATTTTCTCCTTCATATGCTGAAAAATTTGAATTAAATGTTTGTATTGCATAAGTATCCCCTGTTGAAGTTGCTGCATCTTGCATAGGTTTTATAGATTGAAATATTGCTACTCCTGCACTAATTAATAATATAGATATTAATATAGCACCTGCTATAATTAAAGCTTTTGAAGCATTCTCCATATTCTTTCACCTCCATTTTATGCTTTTATTTATTGTTGATAGAACTTAAAGTTCTAAAAGTTAAAATCTTTTGTTATTCTAATTCTTCAAATGTTATTTTACTTATTTTTCCTGTGTTTTTATGATACTCAATACTTGTACATTTGAATTTAATAAAATTAAAATTTTCTACAAATTTTGTTATATCATTATTATATATTTCTTCCATTGGGTAAGTCTTATTTGTTATTAGCATTTTTACTTCTACTTTTATACTATTCTCTTCGTTTTCTATGTAGTGACCTTTTTCATTTTTTGGTATGCTGTTTTGTTCATTTTCGTTAATTACTTTATTTATTATTGATATAAGATCTGTTCCATATATTTCTTTTTGTAAATAATACTCATAGTATTCATTTTCTTGGTTTATTAATCTATTAGTAGTATTTTTTGTTATTAATAATCCACATACTGAAAATATTATAATTCCTATTGGAATGGAAAATAATAATATAGTTTTTTTCATTTTTCCTCCTGCTTTTATTATAATGTTTTTATTTCAATTTTTCAACATTTTATGGCATATTTTCTTCAAATACTACTTTTGTAACTTTTCCTTCGTTATATTCAATGCTGTCATATGAAAATTTAGTATTTAAGTTATCATACAAAAAAGTATTTTGTTCATCTATATTTTTATCTGTAATATTCTCTGTTCCAACCCATATGATTGTACCCTGCTCCTTTTGTTTTGCAAAGTTTATTAAAGTTACAATTTCCTGTGCAGTTATATCGTTTCTACCTTCATATGCTTCAAAATTACTATTATATTTTTGCAATTCTTGTGCATCTAATCTATCTACATAGCTTTGCGCAGTATTATCAAAACTTGATTTTAAAGCTACAAACATAGTTATTACTAGAATTGCAATTAGTACTCCTCCTGCCATTAACAATGCTTTTGATGCATTTTCCATATTATCAAATCCTTTATTTTACATACTCAAATGTTATCTTATTTACTCTTCCTGTATTAGTACTATAAGACATTTCAGTACATTTAAATATATTTGTATTTACTTCTTTTAAATAATCTTTAATTGTAGTAATATCATCTACTATGTTATTAAGTATATTTTTACCTATAATATCAATTTCTATTATATCATCTGGGTATTCGCTATTATTCTGTTCTGCTTTATTTACAACTGTTAATACTTCTGTACCATATAGTAATTGTTTATTATATGCTTCCCATTCTGCGTTCCACTCTGCTAATCTCTCTGTTTCCTTTTCCTTGTCTTGTGCATTAAATATTGTAGATGCATTACTAAAAGCATATACAAGTAAACTTAATGTTAATATTGCTAAAAGTATTCCTCCTGCTATTATTAATGCTTGTGACGCATTTTCCATATTTTTTCTCCTTTGCTTTTTCTTTTACATTCCTACATTCTGTATAGATGAGAATGAAGATGTCATTGATGAGAATCCAATTATTACTAATGGTCCAATTAAATATCCTACAAATAAGCATACCATTGGAGCAAATCCTACCAATTTTCCTATCATTCCTTTTCTCTTTATTAATCTTTCATTTGATTCTTCTCTTTTTGCTTGGTAATATTCTCTTTCATTATCTAGCTCATCAAAAGCTTCTGAAATAGGAATTTTTTCTACTGCTGCTTGTAAACTTTCTATTATTCTTATTAGTTGTGGGAAAGCAATTTCTTCTTTTAATTCTTCTAATGCTTCCCAAGCTCCAGATTCATAGTTGTTAACACATTTTGATATTGGTTCTCTGAAAATATTTGAATATCGCTCTAACCATTCTAATATCATCTCAACATTTACTCTTTCAATTTTCATTAGCATTAATATTATTGTTTGATATTCCATTACTTCGTTTTCCATTTCTAATGCTCTCATTTTTTTCTGGAATGTTAATATCCAAGTAGGTGCACAGTATCCTAAAGCTCCAAATAAAAATGCTATTAATAATTCGAACCATTTAAAGCTTTCAGCATTTACTATTGATAATTTACTTAAGACTTTATCTGCTGCATTTTCTAATTCTTGCTCATCTGCATCTTTATAATATTCTGTTGTTGGTAAAAAGCTTACTATCTGTTCTTTAGTAACATTTGATTTTCCTTTAAATTCTTTTAGAGCTTCATTTTGGGCTTCTGTTACTTTCATTCCCTCAATTTCATCTTTTTCAGACATTGAACCTAATAAATCATAATTTGATGTTGGTTCATTGTATACATAGTCTTTTGCTACTTTATGACCAAAAGAAAATAATGCTATTGTCAATAGAGCTGTTACTATTGCTATTACAACTTTATTAATATACAAAGTTTCTATCTTCTGTTTTGTTGCCGATTCTTTCATTAATTGAGTTACTTTTCTTCTTTCCTTTGTATTTTTCTTTGGTATAATTAAATTCATTACTTTGTTTATTATAGGATTTTTATATAGTTTTACTTGCCATGCTCTGTTTGGGTCTGTAAATTCTACTTTAATATTCCCTGTGTCTTTTATTTTTCTTGTTAAAAAATAACATATAAATGTTATAACCAATAATGCAATTTGCATCATTAATCCTAATTTTCCTTCATAAAATTGTGCTGTAAAACCAAAACTGCTTATTGCCCAATTTTTTATTGGTGACATAAATAAAACTGGTAATATTGAAATTACAGATAAGCTTTGAAAAACATAATCTAGCTTATCTCTTTTTAATATTTCTAATTGCATTTCTTGTGTTATATTATTTAAATTCTTTAAGTATAGTGATGCTCCATCCTTATCTGTTCTATCTCCAAATTCTCTTGTTAAGTAAGATACTCCAGCAAACTCTTTTAGGTAACTATTTGGTGCAACATCATAATATTTTTCTAATTCCATTTCTGGATCTTCTGATATTAAAATTTCATAAATTCTTTGACCTTGTATTGATACTTCAAGTTCATCATTTTGAGATACTTCATATATAGCCTCTTCAACCATGTTGTATTCATGATATGCATGTCTTATTTCTGCAAAAAAATCTATTTGTTGTTTTAAAAGCTTAGTGTCATATTTATCTACCATTCCAGACATCAATGTTTCTATTAAAAACATTTCAAATAATAGAAGTATTATTAATAATAATGCGTCATCTTTTGTAAAAATTATTATTGCTATAGTTAATGGTATTATTATTGCTAATGCTTTTGTTACAATTTTTGAAGCTTGTCTTCTCGTTTTGTATTCATCAGACATATGTATAATTTCTAATTTTCTTCTTATTTTTAAAATGTAACGTTTGAAAATTGGAATTGTTGTATAAAAGTTATATAATTTTTGATATATAACCTCTGTTGAATATTTATTTTGTTTAGTTCCTTCTCTTAACTGTTTGATTTTCTTTAATTCGCTTGTGTTAGTTTTAGATTTAATTACTAAATATGCTACTACTAATAAAGCAAACAGTCCACCTGCAATTCCCATTATGTAATATAGTATTTGGTTTGACATCTAGCTCTCACCTCATTTTTTTGCTACTTTTCTTGTTTTTTTACCCCAATTTCTTTCTAAGAATTCATCAAATTTCACCGCATCTTCAGAATTCATATTATTTCTCATTTCTTTTATATTTTGGTCTGATATTTTATTTGTTAATACATAGCTATCATTATGATACTCTAATATGTTTACGTATTTATATAATTCTCTATTTGTTACTTTGTGGAAGTATCTTGTTGCATTGTCCATAAATTTAGTTAGTTTGCCTTCCAATGTTGTTTCATTTCTGTAATCATGTGTATAGTCATCTGTATCCTCAACTGGTATACATTCTGTTATTCTCTCTATATATCTTCTTCCTCTAAAGTCTTTTACTAAATGTACGTCAAAATTCAATACACTTACAACTTGTTCTTCTGCAATTCTTTCATCTGTAAATGTTCCCGCTCTAAGCATTGAGTTTCTTAAAGCTGTTACTAAGTTTGGAAATGTTTTAGCGTGGTGTGTAAACAATGTAAATTTAGATGCAACCTGAGCTGATTGTATCATCCAAGATGCTACGGGATCCGTTGCAACCTCTCCGATTATATTAACACTACCATCAGTTTTCTTTTGAACGTCCAAACACTCTTGTCCAGAAATTGTTTCAGTTTCTCTCATTGATAAAATATTTCTTGTTGGATATATTCTTCTTAAATGTAACTCAAATGCAGTTTCTGTAATACGCAAGTTCATTGTCTCGTATATGTTTTCTATCATACCCATAAGCATTGTTGTTTTACCACAACCTTGCTCACCAGTAAGAGATATAATTCTTGCTCCTTTTACTAAATATTTTAATAATTCTATTGCTTCTTCTTTTCCATCTGCTGTAACTACTTGTTCCAATGTTGCTCTCTTTACGTCGAACTTTCTTACGAAAAATGCCCAAGTTTCTGACATATTTGGTCTTACAACAACAACTCTGGAACCGTCTTTCATTTCATTAATTTTATATCCATTTGTATCTGATAACTGTCCTGGATTATTATATTTATATATATTTTGACATACTCTTTTTAATTCGCTTTCCTTTCCAAATGATAAGAAAGCTAGTCTTATTGATTTACCTTGGAAGAAAATCCATATACTATCACATGCTCTTGGTACTTTGTGCTCTGTAATTTGTTCTAAATAGTCTCCATCTGTTTGTGCAACTTGGCTTAAAAAACTCTCTGGAAGTCCAGATACACCACCAGATACACCATCTATATTCATATCTCTTATTTCATCTATACTACTATATCCTTTATAGTATTGATAAATTCTTTGGGTTACTATATTTAATTTGTCTGAAAATTCTAATGTAAAGTTTTCTTTTTCATATATGTCATTAATTTCTTGTTCTGTTATTACATATGTTGGTTTTGATTCTCCTTCTACATATTTTAAAGAGGCTAAATCATACTTCTTTATCATTTGAGTTAGAGCTTCATAGCCAAAGTCTTTTTTATACATATATATAATTATGTCGAATTTATCTTGTGAAGTAAGTAAAGAAGGTACATCAAAAGGAATTGCTTTTGATATATTTATTTCGTTTACTCCATACTCCTTATATAATAAGTCATATATTAGTTCTTTTACATATTTTTTATCATTAACATCTCCATATGTACATCCTTTTAATGCTTTTCTAAGTTCATATTTTTTTGCTTTTCTTCTTTTTAGCTCTTCTTCTGATAAACCTATGTCATATAAATTTACTCTTGTAATTTCATCTAATCTGCTTTTTATGAACCCTAGCATTTCTTCTATTGTATACAATTTTTGGTCTATTTCTACTACTTCTTCTTCGGCATTTTGGTTTTTCTTAATCATATAGTATACTAATACACCAGTAATTCCTAATACCATTAATATTAAAAGTATGTTTACTATATTCATATGTTTAGAACTCCTCTCATTTTAAACTTGCATTTGTAATTCTTTTAATTTATCTATTATTCGATTTCCTGTTTGTGAAATAGCTTCTATTATTGACGCTTGCACACTATTTGGCTTTACTTTTCTATAATTTATAATAAAGTCTGCCAACTCTCCCTCATTACATTTTTCAAAAAACATTGTATTATATGGTATTCCATATATATCTTGAACTCTCTCTGACCTTTGTAAATTTTTTATATTATATTTTGAAAATCTATCATATTTTCCTAATAAAATTAATATGTTATAGTTATTTATTGCTGTACATTTACTTCTTGATGTTATAAACTCTTTTATGAATTTTATTCTTTGTGAAGTATTTGCTACAATCAAATTACTTTCTTGGAATATACCTTGAACATATTCGTCTTCTATACTTCCTTCTATATCTACAAATACTAAATCGTAATATTTATTTGCCATTTTTATTATGCTTCTCATGTATTCTTTTTGTTTCTCATAATCTTCTTTTGGTATATTATTGTCTGTTAATAATTCTAATCTTTCTTTAAATATTGTTCTAGTATAATTTGTTATAATTTCAGGAGAAGTTTTATTGCTAGCTATTGCTTTTATTAATCCTCCTAGCCCTGTTGCTAAGTCATTTCTAGGTTTAGCACTCTGTTGCCAAAAACATTCTTGTAAGCTAACATCATTATACTTTGTGTTTATCATTAGTATTTTATAATTTTGTTCTAAGGCTAAATATGTAGCTATTCCTGCCATTGATGTTGTTTGTGCTGTTTCTATTTTATCATTACCATAAAATGTTATAACTGACATCTTTTTTTCCTTTCTATATGTTCTTCAAAATTTTCTTTACGTCATTTGTTCTTATCTCTGGAACAATCTCTGATATTATATTAAGTATTCCATCCTTATATTCTGGGCTTAATTCTTTATAACTTATTCTTGCATTTCTTTGATTCTCAATAATTATAGAGTTATCTCCTACTTCAAATGGGAAATATATTTTTTCTTTTTTCCATATTATTGAATAATAAAATGATAAAAAGTTAAGATATTCGTCTTCTTCTTTTTCCATATGCCTTGAAAATAATATTTTTGTCATTAATATTTTTTCTTCTAGTTTTCCTACTATTTCTAATCCTTTTTTTAACGAATAATTATCAAATGCTGTTACAAAGTAATTTTCATTCATTTTATTAGCTTCAAAATTTTCAAAAGCTTCTCTGTTATCAATATCCAATAATATTAAATCATAATCCAATTCTTGAACCTGCATATATTCTTTAATTTGCTCTAAACTTTCAAATCCAATTGCTATATCAATATCTTCATATGTAGTTATATAATATATACTAGGTGTGATACACGGAACTGTATATCTAGTTTTTTGCAATGTTGTAGCATCTACAATTAAAACTTTTAAGTTGTTTTCAACTAAGATTTTAGATATATATATAATTAAATCCGTTTTATCATAAGCACCTATAAATCCTATTTTCTTCAAGTTAGTTCCTCCTATTAGTTTAATATCCTTCCAATCCAGATAAATAACTTTCTCTTGCTTCTCTTGCTTCTTGAATTTGCTCTTGTATTCCTGCTTCTATATTATAATCTGCTTCTCCTAAATATTGACTTAATTGATTATTAATTGGGTTTCTAACAGCTCCTGAGTTATTATATCTATTTGCTATATCTGCTCTCACTTCTGCTACAATATTTGGATTTGCTTTTATTAATTCTACAACTTCTGCTGTTGGACTATATGTATATTGTGATACTTGTTGAAGTCCTGGTTCGATATATGTTGCAAGATATATTTCTGATGATGTTATTATATAAGATTCTACTATTGCACTATTTAAAATTAAAATCTCTTCTTCCGTCAAATTAAATCCAATTGTTTGTCCAAATATATTAATTACTTCTTTTTGTGAAAGCACTATTAAATCTTGAGCATTAGCCAATCTTAAACGTATATCTACATAGCTCCCTACATCTAATGTTGTTGGCATTGTTATCATATTATATTCTACATATCTTAAGGTGTCTGCAATTTCTTCTTCATATAACATACTATTAGTTAATATTGTTCCTGGCATTAAATCAATTTTAGCTTTACCACCTGGAAATGCTGCTGAAACTAATTCTTTGTCAGAATTTTGTTTTTTGGCTGGAATATAATCAATTGTTTTTGAATTTGTGGTAATTTTTACACTTTCAACCATACTGCTAGTGATTTCTTTACCAGCTTCAACATTTACTCCTGCTTTTAATTTATATACATATGCGTCAACTGTTTCTTCTTGTTTTTCTATTCCTGGTTTAATTACTAGTAAAAAAACTAGTACTCCTATAATAGCTACTACAACTATAGCAATTAACATTCCTAATAAGAATGAATTTCTAACTTTTTTTTGTATTGGATTTGCTGACATTAATATTCCCCCTATTTTTATTCATTATTTATAATAATTCTACAACAAAATGTATTAAAAAACAATATTTTTTTCTTTTTGTAATATATTTTTCATATTATTGTAATATTCCTGTAATATTTAATTTGTTTCCATTTTTTCTAAAAATTTCTAGTTTATTTTTATTTAAATTGCACATCATATTCTTGAAAAGCTTTATTTAGCTTTTATAAGTTTTATTTAAGATTCCGGGAGGTGAAACAGGAATGGCAAATTCAAATTCAAATAGAACATTAGTACCAGAAGCTAAAGACTCTTTAAATCAATTCAAATATGAAGTAGCTAACGAAGTTGGTGTTAATTTAAAGAATGGATATAATGGAGATTTATCTTCAAGAGATGCTGGAAGAATCGGTGGTAACATGGTTAGAAAAATGATTCAAAAAGCTGAAAGTCAAATGTTAAGTAAATAGTTGTATTTACTTTAATCTAAAATTTTAGGACAATTTCAAAAATGAAATTGTCCTTTTTTATTATTTATTTAATGGATATGTAATATTATTAAACCCTTTACATTGTTCTACTATTATTTTATTATTATAATTAAAATTATCTATATTCTCTCCTAGGATATTTGTTAAGTTTTTCCATGTAGTGCGCTCTACATATGTATCTATGCCTATCTGTGCAGATGTTTTTTCAAATGCTTCGCTGTATTTGGTTGCATATTCCTCTGCATCAAATGTTATATTATTCATTAGTACATATTTTGAATCTTTTGAAAAAATATATAATTTTTCATCTACAGCTACAGTGTTCCCTGTTGCAATTTTAAATAATTGTTCTGCTGTATATATTGGTATTTCTTCGTCACTGCTTGCAAAATAGCTATCATACATTTCATCAATTCTCTCTACATCTTCTTCATATATTTTTGCAGTTTCTTTTTTTATTTCTACTTGTGCCTGCCTTCTATTAGATATTATGGTATAAGTGCTTAAAAGAAAAGCTATCATAAATAATACTGTTGTTAATGTAATTATTGTTATTGAGCCATTTTCTTTTTTCATATGTTTTCTCCTTTAAAATATATTTTCTTAAAATTAATTATAATATTATAATCGATTTTTTTCAAGCTTTTTATTTACTTGTTGAACCAAATCCACCTGTTCTTTCCCCTTGACTTACGTCATTATCTGTTATTAAAAATTTTTGGAATATTCCTTGTCCTATTGCATCGCCTTTTTTTATTTGTATATCCTCTTCTTTTATATTATAAAATGCGAACATTATATGACCGTCATTATCTGGATTTCCGTAATAGTCACTATCTATTACTCCTATACTATTTGCTAATATTAATCCTTTTTTTCCTGGGTTTGAGCTTCTATTTGCTAATATCAAAACTTCATCTTCTCCCATATATGCTTTTATTCCTGTTTTTACAAGTGTTGGTT
Organism: Clostridia bacterium; assembly: GCA_045650705.1. Classification (GTDB taxonomy): domain Bacteria; phylum Bacillota; class Clostridia; order TANB77; family CAG-508; genus UMGS1781. The sequence continues at coordinate 18,358 of JAZRRK010000034.1, read as the reverse complement.
TCATTCCTTTTTTAAAACTTGGTATTGTTGTGTCTTCTGCTGCTTCTATATCATATCCTGCTGAACATTTTGTTTTTCTAATTGGTAAATTAATATTACTATTTTCAAATCCTTTTGCTATTTCAAATCCTCTTTCTCTTTTCATAATTCATCATTTCCTTTCATAAATATTATTAATTTTTCATTATTCACCATTAATTACTAAGTAACATAAGATATATGGGAGGGATAATTTTGAACACTTTTACATTAGATACTCTACCTGTTGATTCTTCTTGTAAAATTGTTTCTTTAAATTGTTCTGGGGCTCTTCAAAGAAGACTCTTAGATTTAGGCTTAGTTAAAAATACCCCTGTTAAAGCCACTCTTAAAAGTCCTTTTGGAGACCCTACTGCATATGAAGTACGTGGTTCCACTATAGCCCTTCGCTCAGAAGATGCAAAACTTATTATAATTAGTCACGTTTAGACTACATTTATTTATAGTAGTATGTAGCCCAACGCAGGAGTTATATATTTTTTTCGAATAAAAACTGGCAACAAGCCAACGGCTTACGGATTACCCTCGTAGCCATGTTGACAGCTTTTTATGAGAACAAAACATATATAACTCCGACGAGATTGGGCGGTCTTTATATAATTTTCTCTATTATTTCCTCTATTGTCTTTTGTTCTTGCTCTCCTGTTTCCATGTTTTTTAGTGTTAATTTTCCTGTTGCTATTTCATCTTCTCCTATAACTATTACATATGGTATTCTTAACTTATCTGCATATTTAAATTTTGCTTTTATTTTTTTATCATCAAAATATATTTCTGTATTTATTCCTGCTGTTCTTAACTTATTTGCCGTATCTATTGCTGGTTTTAAATCTGATACCATTGATAATATCAATATTTCTGATATAGATTTTCTTTCTGATTTTATTAAATTTATATCATTTAATATAAAGAATAATCTTGTTAAACCTATTGACATTCCTACTCCTGGCATTTTCTTGTCTGTATAATACCCAGCTAAGTCACTATATCTTCCTCCTGAACATATACTTCCTATTGATTTATAATCATTTAAAAATGTTTCATATACTGTTCCTGTATAATAATCTAAACCTCTTGCAATACTTACATCTATTGTAAAATACTCTTCTGGAACATTGAATAATCTAATATATTTAATAACTTCTTTTAATTCTATTAATCCTGTATTATATATTTCATTTTCTATTTTCAATTCTTCTAATGCTGTTATTTTTTCATCTGTAGTTCCATTAATTTGAATAAATGATATTATTGTTTCTATATTATTATCTGAAATATTTAGTTCTCTTAGTTCTGCCTTAACTTTTTCTACTCCTATTTTTTCTATTTTATCTATTATTCTCATTATATCAACAGAATTTTCTTTTGCATTAATTGATTCAAATAATCCATTTAATATTTTCCTATTATTAATTCTTATTGTAAAGTTGTCTAACCCCAATTCTTTAAAAGTATCATACATTATACTTGGAATTTCTGCATCATTAATTATGTTTAATTCTCCATCTCCTATTACATCTATATCACATTGGTAAAATTCTCTAAATCTTCCTCTTTGTGCTCTTTCTCCTCTATATACCTTTCCTATTTGATATCTTCTAAATGGAAAGCTTAATTCATTTGAATGCATAGCTACATATTTTGCAAGTGGAACTGTTAAGTCAAATCTTAATGTTAAATTACTATCTCCTTTTGTAAATGAATATAGTTGTTTTTCAGTTTCTCCCCCTGCTTTTGCAAGTAATACTTCTGTGCTTTCTATTACTGGTGTATCGATTGGCAAAAAACCATATTTTTCGTATGTTTTTTGTATTTTCTCTTTCATTTGATTAAATAAAACTTGTTCATTTGGTAATAATTCCATAAAGCCTGGTAATGTTTTTGGTTCTGTTTTTTGCATTTTCATTCTCCTTTTCTTTTATTCAAAATCTTTTTGTCTCATTTCTAAATATATTGGTTTTTCTTCTTTTATTATTGTGGTTTTACCATGTCCTGGATATACAATTGTATCCTCTGGTAAATTTATTAATTTATTTGTTATAGATGATATTATATCTTCAAAATTACTTGTTGGTAAATCCACTCTACCCCAAGACCCTCTAAATAAAGTATCTCCTGAAAATAACATTTTTTCTTGCTTGCAATATAGGCAACTACTTCCACAGGTGTGACCTGGTGTACTTATTACTTCAAATTCTATGTCTCCAACATGTAAAATATCTCCATCATCTACTCTTGCATCCTCTTGCATAATAATTGGTTCTAATCCAATATGTGTACTTAAATTAATATCTGGATTCTTAAGTCCTTCTGCATCTTTTCGATGTATTAATATCTTTCCACCATATTTTTCTTTTATGTTTTTAACTCCATTTATATGATCCCCATGACAATGAGTAAGTAAAATATATTTTAGTTTTATTTGCATTGCATCTAGTATATCTATTAAATTTTCTGGTGTATTTCCTGGATCAATTATCATTGTTTCTTTTGTACTTTCATCTTGTATAATATAGCAGTTTATGCCCATTATGGCTCCTGCATTTACCTTTATTCTCTTTAGTATCATTTTAAATTCCTCTCTTTATTAATTGGTAGTAGAAACTAGCCCTGGGCGCAGGAGTTATATATTTTTTTCGAATAAAAACTGGCAACAAGCCAACGGCTTACGGATTACCCTCGTAGCCATGTTGACAGCTTTTTGTGAGAACAAAACATATATAACTCCGACGAGATTGGGCGGTATTTACAAAACACAAAGCTATTTTTTTCTAGTAACTTCATAGACGCTGTCTACTTTTCTTATTTGTTTTATTACTTGATTCAATTCTTCTATGTTCTGTACTTCTAAAGTTATTTCTATTGTAGCTATTCTGTCTTTACTTGTTCTTGTATTTACTCCCATTATGTTTATTTTCTGATTTGTTACTTCTTTTACTACATCAGAAAGCAGTCCTGTTCTATCATTTGCTAATACTTCTATTGCTACATTATATACTACAGCAGCTTTTTCATCATACCAATCTACTTCTATTATTCTTTCTTCTTCTGATAATAAATCGTTTATATTGGTACAGTCTTTTCTATGTACAGATACGCCTCTACCTTTAGTAACATATCCTATTATATCATCTCCTGGTACAGGATTACAACACCTTGAAAATTTTACTAAACAATTATCTATACCTTTTACTATTACACCAGAGCTAGCTGATTTTCTTGGTTTTACTCTCTCTGTTACTAATTCCTGAATTTTTTCTTCTATTGTTTCTTCTTCATGCTCTTTTTTGTATTCCTCTAGTAATCTCGTTATTATTTTGTTTGGAGATATTCCTCCAAAACCTATACTTGCATACATATCTTCTACTGTATTATAGTTATATCTATTTAACGCTATTTGAATCCATTCTGGTTTAAATAAGTCGCTATGCGTCATTCCTATTTTCTTTATTTCTTTATCTAATATTTCTTTTCCTTTTTCAATATTCGCTTCTCTTTCTGTTTTCTTAAACCATTGTGTAATTTTTGTTTTTGCACTTGAACTTTTTACTATCTTTAACCAATCTCTACTTGGACCTTTTGCAGTATCTGATGTCATTATTTCTATTATATCTCCACTTTTTAGGGGAGTTACTATTGGCATCATTTTACTATTTATTTTACATCCTATCATTTTATGCCCAACTTCTGCATGTATACTATATGCAAAATCTATTGGTGTTGCATCTCTTGGCAAGGTTTTTATTTGTCCTTTTGGAGTAAATACATACACTTCGTCTTCAAACAATTCTGTTTTTAAGGTTTTTAAAAATTCTTCTGGATCTTGCATATCTTTTTGCCATTCAAGCGTTTCTCTAAGCCATGATAGCTTGTCTTCTTCTACAACTACATTAGATTTTTTAAATTTATTTGCTTCTTTATAGGCCCAATGTGCTGCTATACCAAATTCTGCTATTCTATGCATATCCCATGTACGTACTTGTACTTCAAATGGTGTCCCTTTTGGTCCAATTAATGTATTATGTATTGATTGATACATATTTGGCTTTGGAACAGCAATATAGTCTTTAAATCTTCCTGGCATTGGAGTATATAAATCATGTACTACACCTAAAGCTGCATAACAGTCTTTTACTGAATTTACTATTATTCTTAATGCAAACAAGTCATATACTTGATCTATTGTTATATTATCTCTTTGCATTTTCCTATAAATACTATATAAATGCTTTGCTCTACCTGTTACTTCTCCTACAATTCTTTGTTTTTTTAATTCAAATTGTATTTCTGCCATTATTTTGTTTATAAATTCTATTCTTTCTTCTCTTTTTTTCTCTATACCTATTACTAACTCTCTGTATTCTTCTGGGTACAAATATCTAAAAGATAAATCTTCAAGTTCCCATTTTAAAGAATATATACCTAATCTATTTGCAAGTGGTGCATATAATTCCATCGTTTCTTTTGCATTTGCTATTTGTCTATCTCTCTTTAAATTTGACAATGTTCTCATATTGTGTAATCTATCTGCCAATTTTATAAGTATTACTCTTATATCTTTTCCCATTGCTAGGAACATTTTTCTATAATTTTCTACTTGTTCTTCCTCTATTGTTACATATTGTATTTTACTTAATTTTGTAACACCTGCAACCATTTCTGCTATTTCTGTACCAAAATCTTTTATCAAATCTTCATTTGTTATTTCTGTATCTTCTACTACATCATGCAAAAGTGCTGCACAAATCGTGGCATCATCCATGTTTAAATCGGCTAATATATATGCAACATCAACTGGGTGTATAATATAATCTTCCCCTGAAAGTCTTTTCTGTCCTTCATGATGCTGTTTAGCAAAATTATATGCTTTTAATATTAACCCTGTATTTGTCTTTCTTTTATTTAATTTTAATCTTCGTATAATATCTTCGATTGTTTTATTTTGATTCTCCATGATTGGTTATCATCCCTTTCGCATCATACAGTTTTCATTATATCTTTCATATTGATTTGTATGTTTTCATTTCCATTATAGTTGTTTATTTCTAAAGTTCCTACTATGTCTATTTTTTCTCCTATTCTGTATTCTTCTGTTAAATGTCCTAAATTAAATCCTATAGCATTTATTGTCTCATTCTCATCTTTTAGCATTAATTTTAAATGTTTTCCTTCAGATAATGCTCTTATTGATACTATTTTTAAATTCTTATATACTACTAGTGGCTGTCTATTTTTTTCTCCAAATGGTTCTAATAACTTAAACTCTTCAACAGTTTCTTTTTTCATGTATTTTTTGGTTACTTCACAATCTATTTTTATAACTGGATTTATTTTATTTACTTCATTTTCTATTGCAATTTGTTCAAAAAGTGCTTTAAAGTTATCAAATTCCTTTCTTTGTAATCCAAGGCCCACTGCCATTTCATGTCCACCATATCTAGTTAAATATTTTGAGCTCTGCACAAGTGCTTCGTGTAAGTCAAATCCTGGCACACTTCTGCCTGAACCTTTTCCTTCTTCTCCTTCAAAGCATACTAATATTGTTGGCTTAAAATATCTTTCTGTAATTCTAGATGCTACTATTCCAATAACCCCATGATGCCATTCATCTCCTGCTAACACTACTGTATTCATTTTTTCAATGTCTTCTTTTTCTATTTTTTCAATTGCTTGATTAAATATTTTCTTTTCAGTTTCTTGTCTCTGTAAGTTATATTCATTTAGTTCTATTGTTATATCTTTTGCTTCATTTGGATCATCCGTTAAAAATAATTTTAAAGATTTTTCTTGTTCTCCCATTCTTCCACAAGCATTTATTCGTGGTGCTATTCCAAATGACACCATATTTGAATCTATATCTTTATATCCTGTTTCTTTAATTAATTCTCTTAATCCAATATTTTTTGTTACCTTTACAAGCATTAATCCTAATTTTGCAATTACTCTATTTTCATCTACTAATGGTACTATATCAGATATTGTTCCAACACATACAATGTCTAAGTATTTTAAATATTCTTTTTCATCTAATTTCAGTTTTATTGAAATTGCTTGTATAAGTTTAAATACTACTCCTACTCCTGCTAGTCCTCTAAATGGATATGTATTATCTCTTCTTTTTGGATTTATTATTGCATATGCTTCAGGTAATTCTTCTAATTGTTCATGGTGATCTGTTATAATTGTTTGTATACCTAAACTATTTGCAAATTTTACTTCTTCTATTCCAGATATTCCGCAGTCTACAGTTATCATTAATTTATAACCTTTATTTGGTAATCCTTGTATTGCTTCTTTATTTAATCCATATCCTTCTTCTAGCCTATTAGGAATATAGTAATCTACTTCTAATCCTCTTTCCTCTAAGAACTTTTTTAGTACTGTTATACTTGTTATGCCATCAACATCATAATCTCCATAAATAATCGTTTTTTCTTTATTATCTATCGCCTGTATAATTCTATCTACTGCTTTATCCATATCATTAAGCAAAAATGGATTATGAAAATTGTTTCTTTTTGGATTTAAAAAAATCTTTATTTCTTCATCATCAACAATATTTCTATTAACTAAAATTGTAGCTAATAAATTTGATATGTTATGATTAGTTGCAATATGTTCTACTAATTCTTTATTTGTTGCATAATACTCCCATTTTTTCTTCATAAAAACTCCTATTTTAATTCTACTTTTGGATTCTCCTGGACAATATAATTTTCTTTTGGCAATATTCTTTTTTCTGCTGGTACAAATCCTCTTACTTGTACTGTTGGTAATATCCAAGTATATGGTCCTATACATGTACCTGGTATACTTGTGCAATTTGCTCCTAATCTTGAATTATCTCCAACTATTGCTCCAAAGAAGTCAGTTTGTGTATCATATTTTTGTCCATTTATTTTTATTTCTATGTTTTTCTGGTCAAATCTTCTGTTTGCTAGTATTGTTCCGCTTCCAACTCTTGCTGCTTTTCCTAAAATGCTATCTCCTACAAACGCTAAACTCGCCACTTTTGCTTTATTTTGAATTATTGCATGTTTTACTTCTGAAGCATGCCCTACAGATGCATTATCTCCTATTATTGTTCCTGGTCTGATTAATGCTCCTGATTGTATTGTTACATTCTTTCCTATTATAACTGGTCCTTCTATTGATACATTTGCACCTATCTTTGTTCCTTCATCTATAAAATAATTTCCTGTTATTGAGCAAAACTCTCCCATCTCTGCTTTATTTATTTTTACATTTTTATCTACTATTTCTTTTTTTAAGTATTCTGTAATTTTGTTTAAAGTCTCCCATACATATGTACAATTATCAAATATTTCTTTATTTGGAAATTCATCCATATGTTCAAAATAGTATTCTAGTTTTAATTCTTTCATAATAATATTCCTTTCTATTCTTGGCTATATTTATCAATTATAAGCTCTAAATCTTTTTGAAACTCATTTAATATTACATTTTTTATTGTTGGTTCTTTTCCTTCTAAATATTTTTCAACTATTTCTTTTAATTTTATCATATTTTTTAGCTCTACTTTTAGTTCTTTAGTATATTTATTTGCTCTTTCTACTAATTTTTCTTTTATTTGCATTATATCTTCATTACTAGCACAAGATATTCTCTGAAATAGTTGGTATGGGTCATAATATTTTAAAATTGGCGCATCCATACATTCTTTATCAAATTTTTCATAGAAGTTTTCCATCTTCATTGGTACAAATTTTAAAACTTCTGCTGCTTGTTCTGTATATTTTTTATCTTTTAATGTGTTATTTAATACATAAAAATGAGCCATTACATCTTCTATGTCTAAATTTTTCTCTCCTAGGGAAAGTGTATTTAGTTCATTATCAGCATTTTCTATGTATTCAGAATTTAATGAAGCTAAATTCATTCCATTAAAAAATATTTTTTTGATATCTGATATAGTATAATCTATTAATCCTTTTTTTACAAAATATACAAAATATATAAATAATTTCGTTGTATCTAATAGTTTTATTTTTCCTTCTTTTACATCATCTATTATGCTTTTTATTACTTCTGGGAATTGGTCATCTGATATCTTCCAGTATTCTTCTGTTAATAATCTTTTATATCCTGGTAATTTTTCTGTATCTACAGTATTTATTATATCTTCCATATCTTCTTTAAATTTTCTTGTATCAAATATTCTTGTTCTGACATATAATTCTATAAATTTAAAAAATCTATATTCTGATTTAAAGTTATAATAATAATTGTTATCAAATTCTTTTATATAAAATTGTCTGTTATCCATAAAAATCTTTGAAGATACTACTATAGATTTGTATTCTTCATTATTTTGTATATATACAAATTTTTCTTTACTTGTTTTACCTGCTTTTATCTCAAAAGGTATTGCTATTGTAAATATAAGCATTGTTTGCAATATTCTATAATTTGTATTTGGATAAAATTTATTTACCATTTCAAATATTTTCTTAAAATCATTTAAAGCATGTTTTAATATTCTTAAATTCCTTGTTCCACTTTTATTAAAAGTAGTTATTATATATGGTGTATTTTCTCTTAAAAAACGTATTAACTCTCTATCATTTTCATAACGCATAAGTATTCCATTTATTATGTAATTAAACTCTGGTCTATATTCAAATGTTTCACCAATAAGTTTTTCTTTTATTCTTTCATAATCATTTGCTTTATCAAATACATATTCTATTTTGTCTTGTATTCTCTCAACCATTGGTTTTTCATTGTTTGATAAATCGCCTTCTTTATCTAATATATATGTTGCAATAAATGTTTTCATTTCCAAATTGTTGTTTTTTAATTTTGTAGAAAGCTCTTTTTCATTACAAATAATTATAGTTTTAATATGGTCATGTTCTACGAAATTATTTATATATCCTAATATATCTATAACATCTACATTTGCTCTTTCCAAGTCATCAAAGCAAAGCACTTTATCATCTGTAGAAAAGAATTTTTCATAGTTCACTTTTTCTCCATTTGGATTTGCGCCAAATACATTGGCAATGTTTAATCCTGTTTTAGCATATTCTGGAATTGATGTTTTGCTTGATTGGTCCATATGTTTTTTTACATTCTTATCCATAAGTTGAGTAGTTTCTATAAATATTTTTTTACTAATTTCTTCTAAGTTTGATATTCCATATAAAGACATATATATTGTAGAGTATTTTTTTCCATTAAATTGCATTCCGTCAATTTTAGGTCTAATCTTATTATTCCAGAAATAAGTTTTTCCGCTTCCCCATTCTCCGTTTATCATTATTGCATAATCTGTATAATCTGATCTAACATAATCTAATATACTTTCTACTAAGTCTTCCATAATATCCTCCTTGGTTTTATTTTAATCTTTTGCTATTGTTAATACAGCTATTTCTTTAGCTCCTGCATTTTTTAATGCTTTACTGCATTCATTTACCGTACTCCCTGTTGTATATATATCATCAAATAATATTATTTTTTTATTAAGTAATTTTTCTGGTTTTGTTACTTTAAATGCATTTTTTACATTTTCTTTTCTCTCAGTCTTTGTTAATGTGCTCTGTTTCTTTGTGTCTAAAACTTTAATTAAGTTGTTCTTTTCTAATTTTATGCCTAATGCTTTAGCTAAATCATTAGCTATAAGTTCTGATTGATTATAACCTCTTAAGAATTTCTTTTTTGAATACATTGGCACATATACAATTATATCATATTTTTCTAAAAAACTATATATTTTTTTATTATTTAATATTATTTTTTCAAATGTTTTATGCATGTATGATTTTTCATTAAATTTATATGATATTATGCCTTCTCTAACTATATTTTCATATTTTAATATATCTATTTTATAGTCAAAATATTTATCGTCACATTTTATTATAGAGTATATCTCATATGGTTTTATATCTATCTCACATTTTTTGCATAAATATTTTTTATTTATTTTATTACAAAATCCGCATACTGGTGGATAAATTAAATCTATTAACATAAGAGTACCTACTTTCACAATTTTACATAAAGTTTAATATTATATATTAAGTTATTTTTATGTTCGCTAACCATTAATTATTTATTGAAAGGAATGATGATATTTGAAAATTTTTAAGAAAACCTTAGCGGTATGTTTAATTGGTTTGGGGTTAGGTATTTTACTTGTAATATTACTTCCTTTTACACGGTTGGCTTTTCCTTATTGGATTAATTGTTGTTTGCGTTGGTTTTACTTGGCTTTGCTGTTAAGGAAATTTTTTGATAAGTTTATTAAAAGAAGGAGTGTGTTTATATGACTATTGTAGTAAAAAAAGTTCCTAAATTTTTAAGGGGATTTGTTAAGTTGATTTTTGGTGTTAAAGAAAGTTAGTTTTAAAAATAAACTTCGTCTTGCGTTGTTATTTTAAAGACAAAAATGCTTAAGCTTACTTATGTACGCCTCCGCTTTTTTGCTTTAAAATGCCTAGCAATACTCGTTTATTTTTCAAACTAGCTAAATAGAATAAATTCATTATTTGATTAAAATGTAATTTAAAATTACATATGAAAAAGAGCAAGACTTATTCTTGCTCTATAGTTTTTTCTATGCTTTTGTTACTTTTCCTGAACGTAAGCATTTTGCACAAACATTAATTTTTTTTGGTTGTCCGTCTACCATTGCTTTAACACTTCTAACATTTGGTTTGAATGTTCTTGATGTTCTTTTACTTATGTGTGAACGTGTTATGCTTAATTTATTTCCATAATTAACTGATTTATCACATATTTCACATTTTGCCATTTTATATAGCACCTCCTAATATCGCTTGAATTAAAAATCACTAATATCTAGTTTAGCACAATTTTTATAAAATTACAAGTCTTTATGAATATATTTTTTGAATTAATTGGTAATTTACCATAATAATCTTAAAAAGTAATACAGTTATATATAAACTCAAATAATATAGATTTTAACTTGCGGTCTCCAGCCGCGGTTTATTGGCTACTATTTTCTCAATTATTACTACGATAACTAGTATTAGAGTAATAATTGCACGCCTCCGGCTACTCAAGGGTCGACCTCGTTTGCAATCTATATTATTTGAGTTTATTATTTAAATTTTATTTATTTTAGACTCGATTGCTTCTAATGATATATTTGCCAATCGTTCATATCTTTCTATTTTATCTCTTATTTTTTCTTCCAACTGTGGTAGTATTCCAAAATTTGCATTCATTGGTTGAAAATTTTTATTTTCTGTTTTTATATAATTTGTTAATGCTCCTATTACTGTTTCTTTTGGAAAAATTATTTTTTCTTCTCCATTAAATTGTAATGCTGCATTTATTCCTGCAACTAATCCTGAAGCAATTGATTCTACATATCCTTCAACACCTGTTATTTGCCCTGCAAAATATATGTTATTATTCTTTTTTAAATTATATGTTTCATCTAGTAATTCTGGTGAATTTATAAATGTATTTCTATGCATTACTCCATATTTTACAAATTCTGCATTTTCTAATCCCGGAATTAGAGAAAATACTCTCTTTTGCTCTCCAAATTTCAAATTTGTTTGAAATCCTACCATATTATACAATGTTCCTTCACTATTATCTTGTCTTAATTGAATTATTGCATAGGGCCTTGTATTTGTTCTTGGGTCTGTAAATCCTACTGGTTTTAATGGTCCAAATCTTATTGTATCTGCTCCACGTTTTGCCATTATTTCTATTGGCATACATCCTTCAAATATTTCTCTTTTTTCAAATTCATGTAGTGTAACTGTTTCTGCATTTACAAGTTCATTATAAAATTTTTCATACTCTTCTTTATTCATTGGAAGGTTTATATAGCTATTATCTCCTTCTTTTCCATATCTATCTCCGTAAAAAGCTATATTAAAGTCTATACTACTTTTTTCTATTATCGGGGCTGCAGCATCATAAAAAGCTAATTTATCCTCTCCTGTTAATTTCATTATTTGTTCAGACATTTTATCAGATGTTAGTGGTCCTGTAGAAATTATAACTATTCCCTCTTCTTCTATCTTAATACATTCTTCTCTTATAATTTCTATATTTGGATTATTTTCAATAGCTTGTGTTACTTTTTTTGAAAATTCTTCTCTGTCTACCGCTAGAGCTTGTCCTGCTGGCACTGATGTTTCATCTGCAATTTTTATTAATAAAGAATCTAATCTTCTTAATTCTTCTTTTAATAATCCACATGCATTTGTTATTCTATTTGATTTAAAGGAATTACTACATACTATTTCTGCTAAGTCCGTATTATTATGTGCTGGAGAAAATTTTTCTGGTTTCATTTCATATAATTTTACTTTTATTCCCCTTTTTGCTATTTGATATGCGGCTTCACACCCTGCTAATCCTCCACCAATTACCGTAATATAATCATTCATAAAATTCTCCTTATTTTAAAAAAACATTTGACATTTTGTATTATTTCTAGTATAATGATTTTAAAGAAAAGGTAAGAGACCACAGAATGTGGCTGTGCCGTTTTGTAGTTTATATTTTAGGATGCATCTCTAACGACCAAGCAGAGATGCGTTTTTATTATCGTTTTTTCTTAGTATAACAATCAATGTTATAGCTAAGATAATCGCGATAGAGGTTACTAATACAAGTTGTATAAACATGAAAAACATTAATTGTAAAATTGCTTGTTCTAATAACATATGCATCGCCTCCTCTCTATGTAGGATTACGACACATCGCATTCTGCTCCTCTTACCAGCAACTATTATATTTGTTTTTGCTAAAAAAGCAAGTATTTTTATAAAAAAAATGGAAATTAGACATTTCCATTTTTTTATTTATACTTTTGCAGTTTTAACTAATTCAGCAAATGCTTTGCTATCATTTACAGCTAAGTCAGCTAACATTTTTCTATTTACATTTATGTTTGCTTTCTTTAATCCTGCCATTAATTTGCTATATGTTGTTCCGTTTAATCTTGCTGCTGCATTTATTCTTGTAATCCATAATCTTCTAAAGTCGCTCTTTTTATCCTTTCTTCCAACATATGCATAAGACATTGATTTTAATACTGCTTGGTTTGCATTTCTAAATCTAATGCTTTTTGCACCAAAATATCCTTTTGCTTGTTTTAATACTTTTTTATGTTTTTTTCTTGTTATTCTTGCTGTTTTTACTCTTGCCATTTTTATTCACCTTCCTAATTTTATTTAATATACTATGGACTAATTAAAAATTAGTTCTTATTAATTACCGTATGGTAACATCTTCTTAATTCCTGCTTCACAAGTTTTATCTGCATAAGCATTTTGAATTTTTCCTGATTTTTTTTGTCTTGTTGTTTTATTTCCTAATAGATGTCTTCTGTTTGATTTTGTTCTTTTTACTTTTCCAGTAGCTGTATATGAATATCTTTTTGCAGCTGCTTTATTTGTTTTTAATTTTGGCATAATATTTCCTCCTTAAATTTATTTACTAGGTGCTAGTATTATAAACATATTTTTTCCTTCTAAAAAAGGTTTCTTTTCTACTGTTGAAACTTCTTTTAGCTCTTCTATGAAATTGTTTAGAACATCTTCACCCATTTTTACATAATTAACTTCTCTTCCTCTGAATCTTACTGTTATTTTTACTTTATTTCCGTCTGCTAGGAATTTTTTTGCATTTTTTGCTTTAAAGTTAAAGTCATGTGTTTCAATATTAGGTGTTACTCTTAATTCTTTGCATTCTACTGTTTTTTGTTTTTTTCTAGATTCTTTTTCTCTCTTAGCTTGTTCAAATTTATGTTTTCCATAGTTCATTATTTTACAAACTGGGTTTTCTGGATTTGGAGAAACTAAAACTAAATCTAACTTTTTATTTTCTGCTATTTCTAATGCTTTATTAATTGGTAACTTTCCTAATTTTTCACCTTGTTCATCAATTACTTGAACCTCTTTAAAACGAATTTGTTCATTAATTAATAATTCTTGTTTTATATTGTTCACCCCCATAAAAAAAACTTGTTTTTTTAGAACAAGTAATCCACAATATATATTTTAATTATAAAACAAAAACATATAACCTTTTCCCATAAGTAAAGGTGAGAAGTGGATACCTTCTTCTTTAATACTTAAATAGTTTACTATATTTTTCCTGAAATGTCAAGCATTTTATTGGAATTTTATCTGCAAACTCATTATTTTGTCTAAAATACATTGTGCAAGTTGTAGGGGCGACCATTGGTCATCCGCCCTAGAATGAATAATTAATTATTGTTAACGTAAGTCTAAAAAGAAATGGACGTGCAAAGCACGCCCCTACACTTATAAAAATATTTTTCTTATTTTATTATTCCTTTTTCTATCATTTTATTTAATACTATTATATACATTGCATGTGACCAGCCTAGCCCTATTACCCAGTCTGGGCTCATTGTTTCGTTGTTTATTTGTTCTGCTAAGAAACCATGTTTTGCACTTGTTTTTACAACATAATCAAAGCATTCTTTTGCTTTTTGTTTTTCTCCTACTTCTATATAATAATTTGCCATCCACAATGTTGCTATTACCCAAGGCTTTCCTCCTCTATAGTGATCACCCTCAAATCTTGTATATCCTCCTGTATATGTTCTTAAAGTCATATTAATTTTTTCTACTGTATTCAATATCTTCTTTTCTTTTGGTGTAAATACATTAAATGGTGTTACTGCTCCTAATATGCTTATATCTGTTTTTTTGTCTGTCGTATTTCTTACAAATGTTTTAGTAGTTTCATCATAAAATGTTTTTAATATGTATTCTCTTATATTTACTAGTATTTTTCTTAATTCTTCTTTTTCTTTATTTACATTTTCCTGTTTTACTCTATTTTTTGTAAATTCTTCTTTTAGTATATTGTATATATTTATCATCGCATCAAATGCTGAATATATGCTTGCTATAGAATATAAATGTATTCCCTCATTCATTTCCCAAAGATCATAACTTATTTGCATTTCATTTTTATTTGACAGTATATCTTCTATGTATTTTTTTAGGAAAGTTACTGCTTTTTCGCACATTTTTAGATTTTCTTTTAAAAATTTAGCATCTTGCATTTTTAAATAATGATTATATACTCCAAATACTACTGATGCTGTTTCATCTATTTGATATCCCCAGCATGGTGCTAATTTTCCATCTGTATAAAATCTTTGTTCCCACATTCCATTTCTACTTTGTGTATTTTTACAGAAATTTTTATAAAATTTTTCTACTTCTTTTTTCATTTTTAGAATATCCATTGCGTATGTAATAAATACTGCATCTCTTGCCCAGCAATAATTGTATCCTCCGCATTGTTCTAGATCTTCATCTACTTCAACTGCCGCAGATATTCCTCCTGTTTCGTTATTTACAAGTAAGGCATACAGAAGTATTGTTCTATAGTATATTTCTTTTATTCTTCTATTTTTTGGTGTTTCTGCAATTTCTAATTCTATTCCATTATGGTCTTTTAAATATTTTCTCCAATATTTTTTCACTGCATCATATTCTGTTTTGAAGTCTACTTTTCTTATTCTATCTATTGTTTTTTCTAACCCATCTAGCCCACTTTTATTATCATCAATATATATGTATAATTCAAATTCTTTTTGCTCTCCTGGTTTTAATGTTCCTAAATCAAAACTAATACTTGAATCTGCAGACATTCCTACATAGTCTTTATCATAAACCTGCCCATCTCCTATATTAGCTTTTGTGTTATTTATTTGTGAACTTAATATTTTCTGTTTTGCAAATGTGCACATTGTATATTCATGGTTATATTGCATTAGGGCATCATTTTTGCATAATCCACTTGCTCTATTATTGTTTACAGATATTAAGCCAGAATGTTCTATTAAGTTTAAATTTAAATCTATAGTATTTTTATTTATAAATTTATATTTTCTAACTATTACATTTTCTTTTATTGCAACATAATCTGTTTGAATTATATTTAAATTAAAATATGTATTTAATATATCTGTATTTAATATATTTGTTCCTTCTTCGTAATATTGTTCGTATATGTTATTAATATCTTTGTGTAAATATACAATTCTAGAATCATTTATTTTTAATCCTATATGGAAGAAATCTATTATTTGTTTATAGTCTCTATTAGGATAAAAGATTCTAAGAATTTCTCCTGTTTTGCTGTAGCTTACTACTATATTTTGATTTCCTGTAATTGCGTCATTATAATATTTTTCCATTGTTTTACTCCTTCTATTTTAATGGCTTATAACCTAAATAAATATATATATATGTGACTCTTTGAAGAGCGGACGTGCAATGCACGCCCCTACAAATAAATAATATAGATTGCAAACGAGGTCGACCCTTGAGTAGCCGGAGGCGTGCAATCCCTAACACAATACTAATTATCGTAGCAGTAAACTAGAAAATAGCAGTTAATAAACCGCGGCTGGAGACCGCAAGTTAAAATCTATATTATTTATTGGTTAGGAATATAATTTAATATATTTTACATGTTTCTCAGAAGACTGGACGGCTAATAGCCGCCCCGCACCTTATGATATTATTTTTACAATCTGTTGCTCCAATTCCTTAATCTTAGAATTTATTTCTATTATCTCTTCATCTTCTTTGTTAACATCAAATACATCTTCTTTTATTATATCAGACATTTCCTCTAACTCTTCTCTTAATGTTGCTAATCTGTCTATTACTTCTAGTCTTATATATCTATATTTATCCTTCATGTCTACTTTTGATGTTACTACTAATTTATCATCTAATGTATAGTTTTCTCCATAGTCTGGTATAGTAACAGGAATTCCAACATTTTCTATTAATTTTTCTTTTAATACTTTTTGCCCTTCTGGCTCTCCATGTACTAAGAAGATATGTTTTGGTTTTGTTATGAAAGAATATACAAAATTTAATAACCATTCTTGGTCTGCATGACCTGAATATCCTTCTATATATTCTATTCTAGCATTTATTGCAATTTCTTCTCCAAATATTTTTACTTTTTTCTCACCTGATACAATTTTTGCCCCTAGAGTTCCTGGTGCTTGGTATCCTACAAAAAGTATTGTACTATTTGGGTTCCATAGATTATGTTTTAAATGATGTTTTATACGTCCAACTTCACACATACCACTAGCAGATATTATTATACATGGTTCTTTACTTTCATTTAAAGTTCTTGATTCATCTGCTGTTCTTGTGAATCTTAGCCCTGGGAATTCTAATGGATTGTCTCCAATTTTCATTTGCTCTTGTACTTCTTCTTCAAATAAATTCATATTTTGTCTAAATACTTCTGTAGCAGATATTGCTAAAGGGCTATCTACATATACTGGCACTTTCATTAATTTTTCATATTTTTTTATAAATTCTTCATCTGTTCTATTCTCTTTTAATTTATTTATTTCATATAATATTTCTTGTGTTCTTCCAACTGCAAAAGATGGAATTACTACATTTCCTCCTTTGTCTATTGTTTCTGAAACTATGTCTAAAAACAATTCTGCTTTATCATCATTTTTATTATGAAGTCTTCCACCATATGTTGATTCCATAACTAAATAATCTGCTGTTTCTATCATTGTTGGAGAATCTAGAAGAGGAATGTCATTATTTCCTAAGTCTCCTGTAAATACTATCTTTTTTATTTCTCCTTCTTCTTTAATCCATACTTCTATTACACTTGAGCCTAGCATATGTCCTGCATCACTAAATCTTACGCTTATGTTCTCATCTAATTCTACAATTTCATCATATGATACTGGTTTAAATATTTCTAAACAGTCAATTGCATCTTGAGCAGTATATAGCGGTGGAAGAGCTTTTTTCCCTTCTCTTGTTCTTTTTCTATTTCTCCATTCATTTTCAGCTTCTTGTATATGACCACTATCTGGTAGCATTATAGCACATAAATCGCAAGTTGCTTTAGTTGCATATACAGGACCTCTATATCCATCTACATATAGTTTTGGAATTCTTCCTGAGTGATCTATATGTGCATGTGTAAGTAGCATATAATCTATTTCATTAATATTGTAAGGAAAATCTGTAAAGTTTTCTCTTTCCTCCTTCGCTTTTCCTTGATATAAACCACAATCTACTATTATTTTTTTGCCAGCTCCTTCTAATACAAAATTAGAACCTGTAACTGTTTTTGTTGCTCCATAAAAAGTAATATCCATAATTTCATCCTCCTATATTTAAGAATTAATAACTCTTATTTTCTTATTCAATTTTATATTTAGCTCTTTTATTATTGGTAATTCTACTGTTGTATGAATATTTTCTTCGTCATATATTTCTAACAAAAGCTTTTCTTTTTTTAATATTTT
>JAZRRK010000033.1:0-24519 GCA_045650705.1 Clostridia bacterium | reverse complement strand
GTATTTTTCTAATGATGTTTTAGAGAGTTATTTGATAGAAGAAGAAATAAATACAATTGAAAATATGAATTTATATCATGTATTAAATGATTTGGAAGAATTGGATATGAAATTTATTATATATAAATTCATTTATGGCTTTAACAATACAGAAATTTCTAAAATTTTTGGATGTTGCAATCAAACAGTGACAAGAAGAATAAATAAATCATTGGAAGTAATGAGAAATAAATTAAGAATAGAATAAAGGAAAAAAATAAATAAGAGGAGAAGATTTAAAAAAATTGGAAATATCAATTAGATAGAGATACTAACTTTTTGGTTAGTTTAGTATCTCCAATTTTATTTATAGTTTTTGAAGACCTAATAAAAAGAACTAAAAATACAAGTGATAAAACAGAAGTTTGTTTCACAATATGTGATGGAGATGAAATAGAGCAGTATATACATAGTGAAATTTACAAGGACTATGAAAAAAATAATATAGAAAGGAAAGATTATAATAAAATATAATGATAAAATAATATAAGATGATATAAAATATATAGGAGTAGATGATAAAGAAATTGACATATTTGAAGGACAATATGTAGTACCTAATGGAATATCATATAATTCATATTTAATAAAAGATGAGAAAACTGTTGTAATGGATACAGTTGATAAAAGAAAATCAAAAGAATGGCTAGAAAATTTGGTTAAAGAATAAAATGAGGAGAAAAATATATGGAGAAAGAATTTGTTGATAATGCTTTAAAAGTAATGGGATTTGATATAGATGATAAAGAAAAATCGCTAATTCAATTTGTTAATATGCGTGAATATGGAGTAGCAAGTGAAGAAAAACCATTATTATTAACCCTGAACTTACAATCATGTATAGCTTTAATAGCACACACAAAGAACTTTTCATTTTTAGCACATATGAATGTTATTAGAGGGAATTGGAGTCAAGACTTTGATATTGATGAGGTAAATGGAAGTTCAAAGTGCAAAAAAGTTAAGGATTTATATAATGAAATATTAAGCCATAAAGATAAAATTAGTCAACCAATTAATATTGGATTAGTATTAGGAATTACACCTGTTGAAAAAGAATATATAAGCAGAAGAATATTGGAAAATGATTTATTAAATATGTTTGAGAAATTAAGAGTAAATAATATTCGTGCAAATAGACTACCAGATATAAACAGTTGGAGTTTTATATTGGATTCTAGAACGGGAAAAATTATACATGATGGAGTTGAATGTAAAAATAAAATTACAACAATTTTTCAAGAAGAAAAACAAAATAAAGATGAATCAACTTGGGAACTTGAAATTTAATATTATATGTTCCTAAGCAGTAAACAAGCCTATTAACAGACAATACGACCATATGGAACGTATCTGTATTAAAATAAAAATATTATAAGATATAGCAATATATAATTCATAAAAGATAATATGAAAAGGTTAAGGTGTTTAGCTATGGAGGAATTATTGGCTATACATAAAATTCAGATAGAAAAACAATTATATAAAGAAGTAATGTTATTAATAGAAAGTGAATATAACATAGAGGGAGTTATAAATATAAACAAAAAAAATTCAAACCAAATTGTATATAAAAATAAAAAAAATTGCAATAAAAAAAGTAGCAGAGGCAATACAAAGATTTTCCGAAAGTAATGGTTTAAATGAAATTTTGGTAAAAGACTATTTATTAAAAATAATAGAAAATGAAAGAAACTTAAATAACATATTTAAAGAAGAATATAATACAGCAGAAGAGATAATTTCAATAAATCATGAAGAAGAAAAATAAAAACTAAATAATTAAAGCTATTAAAAGGCTTTTTGTTTAATATTGCTCTTATATAAATTTAATATTATAGGAGGAAATTATGATAAAAATCAATTCATTCATGTTATATCAAATTATTTCTGTAATATTTGTTATAATCTTAGGAACAGTGCTACACTTTACGTTTGGGTGGTCAGGAGAAATAAAAATAGTAGGAGCATTTAGTGCAGTAAATGAAAGTACATGGGAGCATTTAAAACTAATATTTTTTCCAATGTTAATAACAACAATAATAGGCTATTACTTATTTGGAGAAAAAGTTTTATGCGCAAAAACAATAGGTATAATTACATCTATGTTGTTTATTATAATATTTTTTTATACATATACAGGCATAATTGGTACAAATTATTCAATTGTAGATATAGGAAGTTTTTTTATTGCAGTATTTTTAGGAGAATATGTTGCATACAGAATATTTGAAAAAGAGAGAAAATGTAATTCAAAACTAGCAATATTAATATTGCTAGTTTTACTATTATGTTTTATAATATTTACGTACAATCCACCAAAAATAAATTTATTTAAAGATCCAATAACAGGACTTTATGGAATATAATAAAAACTAAAACACTGTATAAAAATTAATGTAGTGCTTTTCTTAAGTTTGATAAAGAGATTATAAAGCAAAATAGAAGGATAGTAGCAAAATTTGAAGAATATTAAAAAAAGGAGGAGAAAAATATGCCAGCTAAAAGAAAAGGAAATAGAAAGAATAGAAGAATTAAATTTAGTGAGTTAAATTATGTCGAAAAAAATTATATGCAAAGGGGTAAAGCCGTAATTCCAATAAAACTTGAAAAAATATCTGATTTATATATGAAACATGATTATAAACAAATGGAACTATCAGACAGTGTGTGTAACTATATTGAAGAAATTGCATATATGATTCCAATAAATACTGATATCATTTTAGAAATTCACTGTCCAGAGATAGACGAAGAACTTCAAAATAAAATTAAAAAAAATATTAAAAATAATTATGGAATGGAAATTGATGATAATGAATATGATTTATCAATTAATAATAGAAGAGCGTTGATTTTTGCAGTTGTTGGAATTATTTTACTTATAATAAATGTATTAATTGAAAATTTTGGAAGAATCTTTTCTGATTTTTTAAGTGTAGTTTGGTGGGTAGCAATTTGGGATATGGTTGAAATTTTAGTTTTAGGAAATCAAGAAATAAAATGGAAGAGATTAAATAATCAACAACTATATGATAGCACTGTAAGATTTGTTTTTGATGATAAAGTTGAGGATGAAAATACTGAAGAACATTGCAAAATATAAAATTAAGAGTGTAAAACATAAAAAAATAAATGAAATAGCATTTATACATATAAATGAATGTTGGAGGCGTATAATGTTTAATTTTTTAAAAGGAATAATAGTAGGAATTGGTGGAATTGCACCAGGACTAAGTGGAAGTGTATTATTAGTAATTTTAGGATTATATGAAAAAGTTATAACTGCAATAGGGACTTTATTTAAAGATTTTAAGAAGAATATAGCTTTTTTAGTGCCTTTGTTTCTAGGGTTTGGAGTAGGAGTAATTATATTTAGTAAAATAGTAAATTTTTTATTAAATAATTATGAAGTGTACACAAGATTTGCTTTTTTAGGATTGGTTTTAGGCACAATACCTCTTTTTTATAAAGAAGTAAAAAAACAAGGGTTTAATAAAAAGTATTATATAGTAATTTTGCTATCAGCTATTATAGGATTTAGTTTATTTTTCTTTAATAAAAATTTATTTCCAACAATAATTGAAGCAAACCTATTTCAAGCAGTATTATTAGGAATTGCAGTAGCAGGCTCATCTATTATACCAGGAGTAGACAGTGCAGTTATATTATCTACATTAGGATTATATGAACTATATGTAAAATGTCTTGCTGAATTTAATTTAGCAGTTTTAATACCAGCAGGATTTGGTTTGATATTTGGAGCATTATTAATATCATTTCTTATGAATAAATTAATAAAGAAATATTACACAGTAACTTTCTCTGTAATATTTGGACTTTTTTTAGCAATTATTCCTAATGTATTAAATAATAACTGTATAATAGCTTTAAATTCAAATATACATATTTATGCACTAATAATATTAATTGGTTTTGGATGTTCATATTTTCTTGGAGATGTAAAAGGAAATGTTTCAAGAATAAACAAAACATATAAATCATTAAAAGGTATAGTTGAATTAAAAAAAGTTGCGGAAGAAAAAAGCAAAAGAATATAAGAATGTGCTTGACAACAGTGGAAAACTATGGTAAAATATTTATTCGTAAGCCGCATAAGTTAGGTTAAAAAAGCTAATAAGCTACCTAAATATAAACTTAGCGAGTATTAAAAGAAAGAAGAGGTGCTTTTCGATAATGTATGCAATAATCGAAGCTTGTGGAAAGCAATACAAAGTAGTAGAAGGAGATGTAGTATTCTTCGAAAAATTAGATACTGAAGAAGGAAAAAAAGTTAACTTTGATAAAGTTATTTTAGTATCTGATGATAATGGAGTACAAGTTGGAAATCCTTATGTAAAAGGTGTGAAAGTTGAAGGTAAAGTAGTATCACACGGAAAAGCTAAAAAAATTATAGTTTTCAAAATGAAAGCTAAGAAAAATGAAAGAAAGAAACAAGGACATAGACAACCTTATACTAAAGTTGAAATAACAGCTATAAAAACAGCTGCTGCAAAAACAGAAAAGACAGCAGAAAAAGCTGAAACAACAACAGCAAAGAAAACAACAACTAAAAAAGCTACAACAAAAAAAGTAGAAGCTTAAGTTCGTAGGGTTGATTAAAATTTTAGAAAAAGGGAGTTGAATATAAATGGCACATAAAAAAGGTCAAGGTAGTGTTAAAAACGGTCGTGACAGTGAGTCAAAACGTTTAGGTGTTAAAAGAGCAGACGGACAATTTGTTCTTGCTGGAAATATATTAGTAAGACAAAGAGGAACAAAAATCTACCCAGGAAATAATGTAGATATCGGTAGTGACGATACATTATTTGCATTAGTAGATGGAACAGTTAAGTTCGAAAGAAAAGGTAAAGACAAAAAACAAGTAAGTGTTTACCCAGTAGAATCTAAATAAAAGAATTAACCCTAATTTGGAAAAGCCAAATTAGGGTTTTGCAATTTTATGTTTCAAATATAGGGGGCGACCATTGGTCGTCCATTCTTTGAAGAAATTGCTTATTAAAGATATTGTAATTTAAAATCAAATGAAGTATAATATAATAAGTTTGAAAGGGAGATGTAAGTATGAGTAAAAAGATAATTTTAAGTGGTATTCAAGCAACAGGGAAGCTAACATTGGGCAATTATTTAGGAGCTATAGATAATTGGGTTAAAATGCAAGAACAATATGACTGTTATTATATGATTGCAAATTTACATTCATTAACAGTTAGAAATGAGCCAGAAACTTTGAAAAATAATACATTAAAGATATTGGCTCTTTATATTGCTGCAGGATTAGACCCAGAAAAAAACACTATTTTTATACAATCACAAGTAAAGGAACATGCTGAACTTGGATGGATTTTAGACTGCTATACTTATATGGGAGAACTTTCAAGAATGACACAATTTAAGGATAAATCTGCGAAACACGCAGATAATATAAATGCAGGATTGTTTACATATCCAGCACTAATGGCAGCAGATATATTACTATATCAAGCAGATTTAGTGCCTGTTGGAGCAGATCAGATGCAACACTTAGAAATAACAAGAGATTTAGCAGAAAGATTTAATAAACTGTATGGTGAAACATTTGTAGTTCCAGAAGGATATATAAGAAAATCAAGTGCAAGAATAATGGGATTGCAAGATCCAACAAGTAAAATGAGCAAAAGTGCGACAAATTTAAATGATGTTATTTTTTTAGAAGATGAACCAGAAGTTATATTAAAAAAATTTAAAAGGGCAGTAACTGATTCAGACAATAAAGTAAAATTTGATGAACAAAATAAACCTGGAGTAAGCAATTTAATGCAAATATATAGTTCAATAACTTCAAAAACAATGGAGGAAATTGAAAAAGAATTCGAAGGTTCTGGATATGGTGATTTTAAGGTAAAAGTAGCAGAAGCTGTAATTCAAAAACTAGAACCAATTCAAAAAAAATATAAAGAAATTTTAGATAATCCGAAATATCTAGAAGAAATATATACAAAGGGAGCAGAAAATGCAAGAAAATTAGCATCAAAAACATTAAATGATGTTAAAGAAAGGATAGGAATATTATAATGCTTGTAGATTATACAAAGATATTCGTAAAATCTGGTGATGGAGGAAATGGAGCAATTACCTTCAGACGAGAAAAATATGTAGCTGCAGGAGGTCCAGATGGAGGCGACGGAGGAAAAGGCGGAGATGTATACTTTATTGTAGATCCTGATGCAAATACACTAATAAATTTCAGATATAATAAAAAATATAAAGCTCAGAATGGTGAAAATGGAAGTGGAAACAATTGCTATGGAAAAAAAGGCGAAGACTTATATATAAAAGTACCATTAGGAACAGTCGTTAAAGATAATGAAACTGGAAAAGTAATTGTAGACTTATCAACGCCAGGACAAAAAGCTCTAGTGCTACCTGGTGGAAGAGGTGGAAAGGGAAATTCTCATTTCGCAACAGCTACAAGACAAGCACCACATTTTGCACAAGGTGGAGAAAAAGGAATAGAAAAAGAATTAGTATTAGAATTAAAGCTATTAGCAGATGTTGGTCTAATAGGTTTTCCAAATGTAGGTAAATCAACAATTTTATCAATGGTAACATCAGCAAAACCTAAAATTGCAGATTATCATTTTACAACACTAGAACCAAATTTAGGTGTAGTAAAAACAGATTATGGAGATAGTTTTGTAATTGCAGATATTCCTGGAATAATAGAAGGAGCAAGCGATGGAATTGGCCTAGGGCTACAATTTCTAAGACATATAGAAAGAACAAGATTATTGTTACATGTAATAGATGTGTCTGGAATAGAAGGTAGAGACCCAGTAGAAGATTTTAAAGTCATTAATAAAGAACTTAAAAAATATAGTGAAAAATTGAGTGAAAGAAAGCAGATAATAGTTGCAAATAAAACAGACAGTATGCAGGATGAAGAATTATATATTAAATTAGAAGAACTGGCAAGAGAACAAAAATTAGAAATATATAAAGTATCTGCAGCAACAGGACAAGGTTTAAAAGAATTATTTTTACATGTAAGTCAAGAATTAAAGAAATTACCAAAAGAAGATATAACAGAGCAAGAAGAAAAAATGATTTACACATTAGAAGAAAAGCAGGGATTTGAAATAAGAAAAGAAAAAGGAGAATATATAGTTTCAGGACCTGATATAGATAGATTAATGAGAAAAGTTAATTTATCTGATAATGAATCAATGTATTATTTTCAAAAAATGTTAGCTAATCTAGGAATTAATCAAGCATTAAAAGAAGCTGGAGTAAAAGACGGAGATACAGTTAGATTTAATGATTGGGAATTTGATTGGTATAACTAAATATTAATAAATCACAATGTTAATAAAGTATTCATATTATATATAGGAGGTATAATATGAATATTTTATTGATTTTTTTTGCATTCCCAATAGCAGTTATTATTTTTTCAATAGTATTGGAGAGACTTTTGAAATGTCCCGTAGCAGTTGCTAGCTTAATCTTTGCAATATTTCTTATCATAACATTTGCTGCGTTTGATGAAACTTTCTTAATTGCTACATTAGTGTATACCATAATTGCTTTTATAACAGCAGCAATAGTACATTTTTTAAG
Organism: Clostridia bacterium; assembly: GCA_045650705.1. Lineage (GTDB taxonomy): Bacteria > Bacillota > Clostridia > TANB77 > CAG-508 > UMGS1781. Next base: position 16,860 of record JAZRRK010000033.1, on the reverse strand, counting down.
AGATAGACGAGAAAATGATATTTGTAATCTGTTGTCAAATCTAATCCAAAACAATAATTTAAATAATTCTAATAATAATACAGATGATAGTGAAGATGTAAGCGAGGCTATAGAAAATATTATAAGTAATAACAATAATAATAATTCTCAAAATACTTGCAATTGTGGATGTAATAGGTATAGAAGGAGATTCTAAAAAATATTTAAAGAGGGATTTTTTTAATCCCTCTTTATGTTATATTAATGTAATATTTTTGTAACAAAAATGTAATATTACAAATTGGTTTTTTATATTGACTTTATAATATTCATAATATAAAATAGATTACAATAAAGAAATTTACAAGAACAACAAAAGATAATTAATTTAAACCTATAAAGTCTCTCTTGATTGTAGCTATGTGGCGTAACTACAATTTCCCGAAAACTAGTAGGTATTTATGTACAAAAGTTTTAAGATAAAACGGAACAAATGAAGTAGAAAAATAGAAAACAAAAAAAGGGAGAGATTAATATGCAAATTATTAAAAGAGATGGAAGAATAACAGAATTTGATGAAGAAAGAATCATTAAAGCTATAACCTTAGCAATGTCACACACAGCAGGTGGTGTAGATATTGACTTAGCTACTAAAATATCAGATAGTGTTAGAAATCAATTAAAGGACAAGATTCAAGTATCTGTTTATGAAATTCAAGATTTAGTTGAAAAAAAATTAATGGGCTCATCAAGAAAAGAAGTTGCACAAGAATATATTACATATAGATACAATAGAGATGTAGCAAGAAAAGCAAAATCAAAGGATATGTTTTTAGAAATTATAGAAACAAAATCAAATGATGTAACTCGTGAAAATGCCAATATGAATGCTGATACTCCAGCAGGAATGATGATGAAATTTGCCAGTGAAACAACAAAGCCATTTGTTGATGATTTTCTATTATCAGGTGAAGCTAGAAAAGCTGTAAAAGATGGATATATCCATATACATGATAAGGATTATTATCCAACAAAGAGCATGACATGCTTACAACATCCATTAGATAAAATACTACAAAATGGATTTAGAGCAGGACACGGAAGCTCAAGACCAGCAAAAAGAATAGAAACAGCTAGTATAATAGGATGTATATCGTTAGAAACAGTACAAAATGAAATGCATGGAGGACAAGCAATACCAGCATTTGATTACTATTTAGCGCCATATGTAAAATTAACATACCAAGAAGAAATTAAAAAAATAGAAAAAGTAGTTGACGAAGATTTATCTAAATTATATGACTATGAAATAAAAGATTATGTAAAGGCTGAAACAAAAGACTTAAAAGGAGATAAAAAGTATGTGCAATTAGCAATAAATGCAACAGTAGATAGAGTACATCAATCAATGGAAGCTTTTATACATAATATGAATACAATTCATTCAAGAGGAGGAAATCAAGTAGTATTTAGTTCTATAAATTATGGAACAGATGATTCTCCAGAAGGAAGATGTATAATAAGAGAAATGCTATTATCTACAGAAAAAGGTGTAGGAAATGGCGAAACACCGATATTCCCAATACAAATATGGAAGAAGAAAAAGGGAGTAAATTACTTACCAGGAGATAAGAATTATGACTTATATAAATTAGCTTGTAGAGTAACAGCAAAGAGATTCTTCCCAAATTTTGTAAACTTAGATGCGTCATTTAATCAACATCCAAAGTGGAAAGCAGAAGACCCTAATAGATATTATTACGAAGTTGCTACAATGGGATGCAGAACAAGAGTATTTGCAAATAGACATGGAGAAGATACATCAGTAGGTAGAGGTAATCTATCATTTACTACTGTAAACTTAGTAAAAATTGCAATAGAATCTGCAAAAGAAGCACAATCTAATTTAAGGATGAGCTTTGAATTAGGAAAAGACAGCGAAAACTACATGACAGAAAAGTATAACAAAGAAGTTAAAAAAATATTCTTAAACAAATTAGAAACATATACAGACATAGCAGCAAGACAATTGTATGATAGATATAAATTCCAATGTACAGCAGTTGCAAAACAATTCCCATTATTAATGAATGGTTTATGGCAAGATAGTGAAAATTTAAGACCAACAGAAAGAGTAGAAGAAGTTTTAAAACATGGAACATTAGGAATAGGATTTATAGGATTAGCGGAATGTTTAATAGCACTTACTGGAAAACATCATGCAGAATCAGATAAATCTCAAAAAATAGGATTAGAAATAATAACACAAATGAAAGAAGCTTGCGATAGATACTCTGAGAGATATGATTTAAACTATTCATTACTTGCAACACCAGCAGAAGGATTATCAGGAAGATTTACAAAAATGGATAGAAAGGAATTTGGAACAATAATTGGTGTAACAGATAGAGATTATTATACAAACAGTAATCACGTTCCAGTATGGTATAAATGCACAGCAGAACAAAAAGCAAAAGTTGAAGCACCATACCATAAATTAACACAAGGTGGACATATTTTCTATATTGAATTAGATGGAGATGCAACACATAATCCAGATACAGTAGAGGCAGTTGTAGATTTAATGGACAAGTATGATATGGGATATGGTTCAATAAATCATACAAGATCTAGATGCTTAGATTGTGGATTTGAAAATTCAGATGCAAACTTAAAAGAATGTCCATTATGCCATAGTGAAAATATAGATACAATACAAAGAATTACAGGATATTTAGTAGGTACGACATCTCGTTGGAATAAAGGAAAATTATCAGAATTACATGATAGAGTAACACACAATAAATAGTTAATAATTACAGAATGACAAGGTGATATATATGAAAATAGCAGGATTTTATGATGAAAGTATATCAAACGGTGAAGGATGGAGAGCAGTACTATTTGTGAGTGGCTGCCCACATCACTGCCCTGGATGCCATAATAAAGAAGCACAAGATTTTAATTATGGACAAGAATTTAATGAACAAGAAATACTAGAAAGAATAAAAAGTAATTCAATTTTAAAAGGAATAACAATAAGCGGTGGAGAACCATTATGCAAAGAAAATATAAAATCGGTACATAAATTTATACAAGATGTTAAAGCAATAAAACCTGATTTTAATGTTTGGTGTTATTCTGGATATACTTTGGATGAATTAATAGCAAGAAATGATGAAACAACATCTAATTGTCTTAAAGATATAGACATATTAGTAGATGGACAATTTAAACAAGAACAAAAAGATCCAAGACTAAAGTTTAGAGGCTCAGCTAATCAAAGAATTTTGGATTTAAAAAGTAGTTTAAAAACACATCAATTTATAGAATATAAAATATAAATTTTAATATTAATTTAATGTTAGGCATATATTATAAAACATATTTTATAAATAAGAGAGGATTTTGATTATGGAAGAAAAAAAAGAAAAGAAAAGTCTTATAACAAAACAAACTATTATAGCAGTTATAATAGGATTAGTATTAGGTGTAGGTATTACCTGCCTAGTAGGATTTTTAATGGATTATTTTGCAACATCAGCAGGTATGGCAAAATTAAAATATGGAGATGAAACAGTAGCGACAGTAGATGGAGAAGCAATAATAACTAATACAATATATGAAAAAGCTAAAAAAATTGATGGATTATCAATTCTTTTAAATGAAATAGACAGAGTGATTTTTGATGATATGTATGAATTAACAGCTAAGGAAGAAGAACAAGTAAAAGAGCAAGCAGAATCTTATATATCATACTATGCAGCATCAGGAGTAACAGAAGAAGACTTTTTGTTTGGAAATGGATTTAATAATTATGAAGAATTTTTAGATGAATTAAGAATAAGAATGAAAACAAGCAAATATTTATATGATTGCTTAGAAGAAAAGTTAGAAGAAGGTGCAGTACAAAAGTATTATGATGAGAATAAAGATACTCTAGAAACATATGACTCAGAACATATGTTAGTAAAAATATCTGATGAAGTTACAGATGAACAAGCATTAGCCTTAGCTAATGAAATAATAGGAAAATTAAATGAAGGAAAATCATTTGAAGAAGTAAAAACTGAATATGCAGATAAAATTGTTTATGAAGAATTAGGTTATCAAGGTCAAGATTCTGGATTAGAACAAACTTATGTAGATGAATTAGTAGCTTTAAAAGATGGAGAATATAGTAAAACTCCAGTTAAAACTTCTTATGGATACCATGTAGTTCATAAAATAGCAACATCAACAATGGAAGAATTACGTCCTTCAATAATTGAAACATTATCAAAAGATTTATTAGCAGAAGATTCTAATATAACATATAAACTATTAGTAGAATTTAGAAAAGAAAAAAATTTAACAATATATGATGAAACAATAAAAGAAGCATATGACTCATATTGCGATTCATTGTATGAAGTAGAAGAAGATACATAAAACAAATAAGTGCAGCCTATTTTTAGTCTGCACTTATTTGAAAATTACTAGGGAGTGTATGAATATGTATAAGGAGAACAAAGGAATAACATTAGCTGCTTTAATAATTGTAATATTAGTATTACTAATTTTAACCGCTGTAATAGTAGATTTTGCTTTAGATGGAACTTTAATAGATAAAGCAGAAGAAACAGTTACAAAGGCAAATGAAAAAATAGGTACTGATAAAGAAATAGAAAAAGAGATGCAAAATTCATGGGAAGAGGTTCCGGGAGAAACGATTCAAAGTCCTACAAATGAGAACACAACTATAGTTTTAACAGCTACTACAAGCAATATTACAAAAAATTCATTTAAAATAACAGTAAAAGGTAAAAACTCAGAAGAAGAAATACTAAGTTTTAATTTGACAGTAGGCGATACTACATATGAGCAAAAAGAAAATAATGATAATATTGTATCATGGGACATACCAAACTTAAAAAATAATACATATTATGAATTTGAAGTTACAGCATCAGATGGCGAAACACAAAATTTTGTTAAAGGAAAAGTAAAAACTTTAGCGAATAAAATACCAAAACTTACAACAAAAGTAACAGATATAACAGCAGAAACAGCAACAATAACAGCAACTGGAACAGATGCAGATGGGGATACACTAACATATACTTTAGAGGTAAATGGAAAAACTTATGGACCAGATACAAAAAACAGCTGGCATATAACAGGATTAACAGAGAAAACTAGATATCTATATATAGTAACAGTAACAGACGGAACAGATAGTGTAGAGAAAAATGGATATTTTACTGCAACAAAAAAATACTTTACTTGCCCAGGAAATACTATTTATTGTTGGGGATATAGTAGCTATGAGTGTACAGGAGGTACTTACTGTAGTGGAACTCAAGAAATACCTTGTCCTGGGACTGTAGAGACAATATCAGACAGTGGTTATATAAAGTGCAACTTCTGTGAAACGAATAACTGGAGAGACAGGACCTACTATTGCTATACATGTAATACCCCACGGTGAGTCGCATGGATGTACTTACTGTGATCCTGGGGAAGAGTATGAGTGGCACACTGATGCTCATAAAGATTCAACAATAATTGTAGACTACTGTGAACATGGTTACTCAAATCCACACACTATTCATGAGGGTTGTTGCTCTGATGGTTGGATTTATACTGATTGCGAACATGGATTTTCTGGTGAACATTACTACTGTGAACACAATTATGATGGTGTTGAACATACTTACACAGAATAGAAAATTGAGGTTAATATTAATATATTTTTGAAATACCCCAAAAAAATGTTGGACAAAAATCTAACACTTTGTGGGTATTTTTATTAGCAAATATTAACTCTAATGAATCTAAATAAAAAGTCGAATTTAGTAGAAAAAAACTTTACAAAATAATGCAAAAATAGTATAATTTATATATAGAGAGATAGAGATTTATAAAGGAAGAAAAAATAAGGACAAAGGAGGACGAAGATATGGAAAATGCGTCAAAAGCACTAATAATCGCAGGAGCAATATTATTAGCAATATTATTAATTACAGTAGGAATAATAGTAATAAGAGCAATAGACCCGGTGAATCAACAAGCAAAAGATAGTGCAGAAACAATGGCAATAGAATCATATAATGCCCAATTCATAAAATACGAAGGAGAAAAAGTAAATGGAAGTTCAGTAAAATCGCTGATATCTACAGTTAGAAGTAGTAATGCAGTCCATGAAAAAGAATTAAAAATAGAATACGTGGATTCATTAACAGGAGAAACTGTAGATTTATTAACATCAGAAGCAAAAATAATACCAAATGGAAAATATGAGGTAAAGATTAAAGAATGGGGCGAAGATGGATATATAAAGGTAATGTCAGTTTCAGGGGTAAAAGGATTTGTAGTACCAGGAGATGGGGGTACAGGTGATGACTCAGACAATAATGATCCAACACTTGAAACTAATGAAGAGAACATAACAACAAATTCGGCAACAATAATTGCAACAGGAACAGATGCAGATGGGGATACACTAACATATACTTTATATTTCAATAATGAAACAACATATGGTCCTTCAACAGAGAATACTTGGGATATATCAGACTTAACTGCAAATACAAAATATGAATATACAGTTACAGTAACAGATGAAAAAGGAGGAACAGCTACTTCAAACGGAGAGTTTACAACAGAACCAGCAGAAAAAAATGAGCCACCAGAAATAAAAAGTGTTTCAGAAACAAATATAACAGAAACAACAGCAACAATAACAGCAATAGCGACAGATCCAGATAACGATACTTTAACCTATACTTTAGAGATAAGTACGCAGAAACTAACATCAAGTGATGGTATTTGGAATGTAACAGGATTAGAGCCAGACACATACTATCAATATGAGATTATAGTAACAGACGGAAAAGGAGGAACAGACAATCATATAGCAAATGTTATTACTTTAAAAGAAAATACAGCACCAACTCTTACCACATCAGTAAGTAATGAAAAATTTACAACAGCAACAATAACAGCAACTGGAACAGATGCAGATGGGGATACACTAACATATACTTTAGAGGTAAATGGAAAAACTTATGGACCAGATACAAAAAACAGCTGGGATATAACAGGATTAACAAAAGGTACAACTTATAATTATGAAGTACGAGTAACAGATGGAAAAGAGACTGGAAGTGCTACAGGAAAAGTTGTAACAGATAATATAATTATAGAAGTATATGAGGCAGGAGATATAACAACAAATTCAGCAAATATAAAAGTTAAAGCTAGAAGTGAAAAGGGATATGCCCTAAAATACCAAGTTAGCTTTGATGACGATAAGACTGGACTAGAAAATGGAGAAGGATATGCTAGACAAATTCAGAATGTGCCTTCTGGAACAGAGAAAACACAAAAACTTGAAGAATTAAGTTCAAATTGCAAATATTATTATCAAGTGTTTGCATATTATAATGATGCAACAACTGTTGCAGAAATATATGAAAATCTTGTAAGTACAGAAATACTGGATTTTGGTACGAATTGCCCAGGAAATACACTTGAATGTGATGGTAAAGGTGAAAAAACTAAGTGCGATTGTTGGGATACTGTATCGTATACGGATCATACGCATGAGCATTATTATTATAACTGTACTACTTGTGGAACGTTAATTGAAGCAGGAAGCGACACATGTAATAGCTCGGGAGATACTGACACGTACAGAAGTGGCTGCGATTGCGAACCAGCTGATTATGTTTATGAGCTATTATGCACTTGTCCGAATGATGAATATACTTATGACCCTAACTGTACTAAATGTGAGGACGGATATGTATATAGCAACTGTGAACATAATTATAGTAGTAAACATAATTATTGTGACCATAGCCTAGAAGGCGTTGAACATACTTACTCAGAATAGAACTTGACAACAATCTAAAAAAAGTTTAAAATAACAAATAGAGCATATTGAACAGTCGCGTATAAAATTCGCAAGGATTTATATGAGGAAAGTCCGGGCTCCATAGAGCAAGGATGCTGGATAACGTCCAGTGAGGGAAACCTTAAGGAAAGTGCAACAGAAAATAACAGCCCTAACCTTAAGTTAGAGCAATGGTGAAAAGGTGAGGTAAGAGCTTACCGCTAATCTGGAGACAGATTAGGTCAATGTAAACCCCATCCGGAGCAACACCTAAAAAGAAGGCTAAGACTGCTCGTCATCTTCTGAATTGGTGGCTTGAGATATATAGCAATATATATACTAGATAAATGGCTGTTCTCGACAGAACCCGGCTTATAGATATGCTCCATTAATAAAGTAGCTAAAAATCAGGAAAACAATGATTTTTCCTGATTTTTTTGATTAAAATATTGATTTTTATTAATAATTTTATTATAATAAAAGAATATGAAAGAGGTAGATGTACCTAAGAAAGGAATGATATCATTTATGAATAAAGATATACTAATTGGAGGAGCATGGCCATATGCCAATTATTTTATGCATATAGGACATTTAGCAGCACTTTTGCCAGGAGATGTATTAGCAAAATATTTTAGAGGAAATGGAGATAATGTAATATATGTATCTGGTACAGATTCTCACGGTACACCAATAACACAAAGGGCAACTAAAGAAGGAGTTAGCCCAGAAGTAATAGCAAAAAGATATCATGAAGCATTTATTAATAGCTTTAATGCAATGGGATTTGAATATGATATGTACACAGCAACTTTTTGCGATGAACATAAAAAAACAGTAAAAGAATATTTTAACATGCTTATAAATAACGAGTATATATATGAAAAAACAGTAAAACAAGATTATTGTAATAAATGTAATAAATTTTTATCAGATAGAGAAATTGTAGGAACTTGTCCAAAATGTGGAGGAGAAGCAACAGGAGAACAATGTGATACTTGTTTAACAACATTAAATGCAGATGAAGTAAAAGATAAACATTGTAAAGATTGTGGAGAAGCAACAATACAAAAAGATAACAAACATTTATATTTTAAATTATCAGCATTTCAAGAAGAAATAGAAAAATTGATTACAGATAGTGAAGCAAATTGGAGAAAACAGGCAGTAGGAGAATCAAGAAAATTCTTAAATAATGGATTAATAGATAGAGCTGCAACAAGACAATTAGAATGGGGTATAGAAGTACCAGTAGATGGATATGAAGATAAGAGAATATATGTATGGTTTGAAGCTGTTTTAGGATATTTAACAACAGCAAAAAGAGTTGCAGAAGAAAGAGGATTAGATTTTGATAAATTTATTAGTAAAGACAATAAAAATTTATCAACATACTATGTTCATGGAAAAGATAATATTCCATTCCATACGATAATTTTCCCTGCACTTATACTAGGAATGAATATAGGATATCAATTACCTAAATATATAGTATCAAGTGGATATGTAAATATGAATGATACAAAGATGTCAAAGAGTAAAGGAAATTTAGTTACAGTAGATGAATTAGTTGAAAGATTTGATGTTGACAGTGTAAGATATTTCATGATTTCAAATGGTCCAGAGAAAAAAGACATGAACTTTACTGAAGAACTATTTGTGCAAGCACATAATAAATTCTTAGTAGGAATGTTAGGAAACTTTGTAAATAGAAATTTATCATTTATAAATAAAAAGTTTGATGGAATAATAAAAGAAGCAACTGTTGATGAAAATGTAAAGAAAATGACAGAAGACTTATACAAAAATGTAGGCGACTTAATTGAAAAGGCAGAATTAAAAGCTGCAATAGATACAATATTTGAATATATAGGATATGCAAACAAATATTATGATGAAAAAGAGCCTTGGAAACAATGCAAAGAAGATATAAACGAATTTAATAATACAACATACACTTGCACATATATTATAGCAAATGTTTCTAACTTAATTGCACCATTTATGCCAAACACATCATTAAAAATAAAGAAAATGTTAAGCTTACCAGAATTTACTTGGAATCCAATTAATTTATCTGGAGACATAAAAATAAATGAAGTAGAATTATTATTTACAAGATTAGAAATAACAGAATAACAAAAAAATCCCTTTTAAGGGATTTTTTTAATGTATATTAAAATTTCTTTCCGACTTCAACAACTGTTCCTGCGCCCATTGTTAATATTAAATCATGAGGACAAGCGTGTTCTTTTATATATGTAACGATATCATCAAAATCAGAAATGTATATTGCATTTTTTCCAAGTTCTGTAATCTTATTTACTAAATCCTTTGAAGAAATTCCATATATGTTTTGCTCTCTAGCAGCATAGATATCTGTAACAATTATATTATCGAATTCTAACAAGGCTTCAGCAAATTCTGGAAGTAATTCTTTAGTTCTACTATATGTGTGAGGTTGAAATACAACCCAAGATTGACGATAAGTTTTATTTTTCATAGCCTTAGCCGTAGCGAATATTTCGCTAGGATGATGTGCATAATCATCATATATATCCATATTATCAAATGATCCTACATATTCAAATCTACGATTTGCACCACTGAATTTAGCAAGAGCAGATTTTATTATTTGTTTTGCTATTCCATAGCTAGAACACATTGCAATACAAGCAAGAGCGTTATAAACATTGTGTAAACCAGGAGCAGATAGTTTGAATTCTCCGAAATATGAATTATTTCTATAAACATCAAATTTAGGGAAACCGTTTTTATCATAAACTATATTACGCCCAACAAAATTAGCTTTATCATTTCTAATTCCGAAAGTAACTACTTTAGCTACAGAATGTTTTCTTAAATCTAAACAATCAGGGTCATCTCCATTAACAACTAAGAAACCGTCTTTAGGTAAAAGATTAACATATTTACAAAACGCATTTTTTATATTATCAAAAGTTTTAAAATAATCTAAATGATCATTATCTATATTAGTAACAACTGCACTTTGAGGACTAAATTTCAAGAAACTTTCAACATATTCGCAAGCTTCTAATATAAAAAAGTCACTATTACCAACTCTATAATTTCCGTTAATCTCTTTAAGAATAGCTCCAACTTGAATACTTGGATCCAATTCTGCTTCTAAGAAGCACAAAGAAATCATTGAGGTTGTTGTTGTTTTTCCATGAGTTCCAGAGATTCCAATAGTATTATCATAAATTCTAGTAAGAAAACCAACAAAGTCAGCTCTTTCAACAATAGGAATATTATTAGTTTTAGCGCAAATAAGTTCTGGATCATCAGCTTTAATTGCAGCAGAATAAATAACGAAGTCAGCTTTTTCAACTAAATTCGTATTATGTCCAATTGATATGAAAATCCCATGACTAGATAACCTATCAGTTATTTTACTTTTTGTACAGTCAGAACCAGTAACAAATATACCCCAACTGTGTAGAATTTCAGCTATACCGCTCATACTAACTCCGCCAATGCCAATTAAATGTATATGTTTATATTGTTTTAAATTTTCTATATTACTTAAATTCATATTATAATTATCCTCCCATGTAGCTATTATAATGACATATAGATTATATACTCAAAAACTAAAAAATTCAATATATTATGTAAAAATAATATGCTTTATATTAAAAAATATAACTCAAATGATTGGATTTAAAAATTAAAGTAAATGTGGAGAAAAAAACATTATTAATTTATTAGGTAAAAGATGCATAAAAAAATTGAAAACCCTATTGCAAAAAAATAAAATATATTGTAGAATAAAACAAGAAGTGACCATTGGTCGCCCTCACTTCGAAGAAATATTCTAAAAAACGGAGGAAGAAAAAATGGAAGGAATTGTGCAATCCCTTGCGGTTGTATATATATATATATATTCGAAACTTACAAGATAATAAAAGCCTAAAATCATTAGGTTTACTTAGTGTTGCAAAAATTACAAATAAAATATATAAAAAATTAAAAGTTGATATACAATTGAAACACGAAAAAACGTGTTTTAGTTGTATGTCAACTTTTGTTGCATTATAGAAAAAATTTTACAAAAGCATTGCAAAACAAAATGTTATATTGTGAAATAAAATTATAGAAAAAAGTGATAAATTTCTTTTTGAAAACGCAAAGAAGCACATTGAAATTTAATATAAAAAACAACAGCAAATATGAGCTATTTCTGTGTGCCTAAATGCGTATAAAAAGGAATTTACACATAAAAGCAACAAAGAAAAGACATAATAAAATAAACTAAAAATTAGAAGCAGACAAAAGCATAAAAAAGGTGTACAAGCACCTAAAAAATAAACATACAGGAGGTAAAGATGAAAGATAATAGATATAGAAAACTAAGCTCAAATAGAGCAATTACCCTAATAGCGTTAATAATAACAATAATAGTAATGCTAATATTAGTAGCAGTAACAGTATCAGTAGTGGTAAATAGTAATTTAATAGGAACAGCACAGAAAGCAGGACAGGATTTTAGAGCAGAAGCGGAAAAAGAATCAAATATGGAAAAAGTAACAATAGACGGAAAGGATTATGCAAGTATAGAAGATTACCAAGCAGGAATAGCAATGGTAAAAGCAGGAGAAAAAGCAACAGCAAACATGAAATATTCGGATGGAACAAAAACAGCAGTGATTCCAAAAGGGTTTACAGTATCAGGAATACCAAGTGAACAAACAATAGAAGGCGGATTAGTAATATATTTGATTCCAGAAGGAGAAACAGTAGATTGGACAAGTAGCACATCTGTTGCAACAGCCCAAAAAACATATGACCAATTTGTGTGGATTCCAGTAAATAATATAAACGATATGTATATATGCCAAGGAAAAACAGCATCAAATGGAAATTGTGATATAAAAGTGGAAAATGGAATAGCAGTATGTAAAAATGCAAATCATAGTACACAAACAACACCAAATAAAAACACATTAATGGCAGGATATTTATATACAGATGACACAATGACAGCAAGGGTAACATCATACACAGAAGGGACAAGTATAAGGGAACCGGACACGTTACCAGGAGGTTGGGATGAGAATAGTACACATTTGGGATACTTATCAAGTATATTAGAACCAGATGTAGAGACAGCAGATAAAGAATATACATCAATAGATAATTTCAAAGAAAAATTACAAGAAGAATACAATGAAGTAGTAAAAAGTGTATATGAAAATAAAGGATTCTACGTAGGAAGATATGAAACAAGTGGAATGGCACAATCAGAAACAAGTTATGATGTAGCAGTTGTAGCTGGAACATTGCCATCAGTATTAGTAGATTGGTATCACATGTACGCACAGCAAAGGCAATATGCGGAAAATAATGGGTTGACAGTAGGAAGTACAATGATACAAGGAGCAGCATATGACCAAGTGATGAAATTTGTAAATACAGCAAGTTATAGTGTAACAACAGCTGGTAATGTCGCACATGATTTGGATAGTAGATATAATACAGGAAGTCAAAGTACAGACCAAACAAAGAATATTTTTGATTTAGAAGGAAATGTACACGCATTGACATCAGAGGCGGGCTACGAACCCTCCCTTGCCTTCTTTCGAGCTATCAGGGGAGGCTATTACGAGAACAGCATTTCAGCTAGTTCTCGCAGCTACAACACTCCGGGCCTCAACGGCTACGGCCACATCGGTTCGATGTGCCAGCTTTACGTAAAATAGGATATTTTACGTAAATGTAGGTCTGAATGCTAATAGCGATGCAATAACTACTACATTGCCAGAAGTGGCATGGTTCCAATGTGTTTCTTGCGAAATCTGCGAGTTTACACGCAAAGAGGGGCAAAATTTTTTAGTCCTCGGTTTGCCTTAGCAAACCGGAGATAGAAAAAATTTTGTCCCAAAGCGGAAGCGCTTCCAGATTGGGCAAATAATAGAAAACGTAGAATATAAATTTATGTTAGAAAAACGGAAAAATAGCAAAATATATTGTATTTGCTATTTTTTTTGTAAAAAAATTAGCAGTTAGTATTGACAATTGCTAAAAAAAGATATATTATATTAGCAGTCTTAAAAAAAGACTGCTAATTTTGAGGTGAAAAACATGTTAAATGAAAGGCAAAGACAGGTTTTACAAGCTATAATTGAAGAATATATTAATACAGCAGAGCCAGTAAGTTCAGGCACAATTGTAGAAAACTATAATTTAAGTTATAGTAGTGCAACAATAAGGAATGATATGGTAGAACTAGAAAAACAAGGTTATTTAGAAAAACCTCATACATCTTCAGGAAGAATACCATCAGCAAAAGGATATAGATTTTATGTTGATGAATTATTAAATGATGAAAAGATTAGTTTAGATGAAATACAATACATTAAATCTAAATTAGAAACCAAAGTAAATGAAATAGAGGAATTAACAAAAATTGCTACAAACACATTATCAGAGATTACACACTATACAACAGTTGCAATTGGACCAGATGCAAGTAATAATATAATAACAGATGTTAAGTTTATTTCATTAGGTAATAGAATTTTAATGGCAGTAGTTCTTACTGAAAATGGAGCAATAAAAGAGACAATTATAAAATATGATGAAGACATATCAGAAAGTCAGGTAGATAGTTTAAATTACTTATTTAGTAATAAATTAAGAGGTAAACCATTAACAAAAATAGATAAACCGATGGAAGAGTATATAATTTCATCTATGGAAGACCAAATGGATGTTATAAAACCTATAATAAATCAAATGAATAAATCACTTGAACAGTCAGAAAATATTTATTTAGAAGGTGCAAATAATGTATTTGATTTTCCTGAATTTAAAAAGATTGATACAGCTAGAAAATTCTTAAATATACTAGATACAAAAGAACAAGTTATGGAAATACTAAATTCAGGGCTAGCACAAGATATAAATATATATATTGGTGAAGAAAATGAAAATGAAGAGCTGAAAGATTTAAGCATAGTGACATTTAAACATACAATTGGCAATAAAGATTTTGGAACAATTGGAATAATCGGACCCAAAAGAATGGATTATTCAAAAGTAATTTCTATAATGAAATATATAAGTAAAAAACTAAATGAAAAGTTTGAAGATAATGAATAGAATGTAGGGGCGAACATTGTTCGTCCGTTCATCGAAGAATTATCTAAAAGAAATTAAAGAAAGGAAGATAAAAAATGTCAGAAGAAAATTTAGAAAACAAGGTAGAAGAAAAAGAACCTACAGAAATGACAGGAACAGAAAAAGAACTAGAAGAAACAGTAGACAGATTAAAAAGAGTAATGGCAGAATTTGAAAACTATAAGAAGAGAAGCGCTAAAGAAAGAGAACAATTATATAATTCTCTATTAGCAGATATAATAGGAAGTTTCTTACCAGTAGTAGATAATTTAGAAAAAGCTGTTCAAGCTAAAACAGAAGATGAAAATATGAAACAAGGTATTGAATTAGTATTAAAACAAATACTAGATATATTTAGTAAATTTGGAGTAGAAAAAATAGAAACAGTAGGAAAAACATTCGATCCTGAAGTACATGAGGCAGTAAGCAGTGTACAAGATGAAACATTAGGAGAAAAAGCCGTTAAAGAAGAATTCAGAACAGGCTACAAAATAGGACTAAAGGTAATACGCCACGCAATGGTTATAGTAGCTAATTAACGTGAAAAGATTTATGAAATATAGTATAGAGTAGCCCAACGCAGGTGTTATATATTTTTTTCGAAAGAAAAAAGGCGAGAAGCCAACGGCTTACGGATTACCCTCGTAGCCATCTTGACTTTTGTATTGAGAAAAAACATATATAACACCGACGAGATTGGGCGGATTTAAAGATTTAAATTAGGTATTAATTTTTAAAAAATATATATTTAGAAGTAAGAGGTTATTCATTATTTACATTAATATAGCTATGTGAATAGTGAAGAGTTAATAGTGAATCGTGAATAGTACAAATTACTTCGTAATTTGAAGGAGGATGACACTTATGTCAAAAATTATTGGTATCGATTTAGGTACAACAAACTCATGTGTAGCAGTTATGGAAGGTGGAGAAGCAGTTGTAATTCCAAATCCAGAAGGAAATAGAACAACACCATCTGTAGTTGCATTTTCAAAAAATGGAGAAAGATTAGTAGGACAAATTGCAAAACGTCAAGCAGTTACTAATCCAGACCATACAGTTATCTCAATAAAAAGAGATATGGGAACAAATAGAAAGGTTAAAATAGAAGAAGATGAATTTACACCACAAGAAATTTCAGCAATGGTTCTTCAAAAATTAAAAACAGATGCAGAAAATTATTTAGGACAAAAAGTAACAGAAGCTGTTATAACAGTTCCTGCATATTTTAGTGATAGCCAAAGACAAGCAACAAAAGATGCTGGTAAAATAGCTGGTTTAAATGTTTTAAGAATTATAAATGAACCAACAGCAGCAGCTCTTGCATATGGAATGGATAAAGAAGATACAGATCAAAAAATAATGGTATATGATTTAGGTGGAGGAACATTTGACGTATCTATTCTAGATATAGGAGATGGAGTATTCGAAGTTTTAGCTACAAGTGGAAATAACAAATTAGGTGGAGATGATTTCGACCAAAAAATAATAGATTTCTTAGTAGCAGAATTCAAAAAAGAACAAGGAATAGATTTAGCAGCTGATAAAATGGCAATGCAAAGATTAAAAGAAGCAGCAGAGAAAGCAAAAATAGAATTATCTGGTGTTGGTCAAACAAATATCAATTTACCATTTATAACAGCAGATGCTACAGGACCAAAACATTTAGATATTACTTTAACAAGAGCAAAATTTGATGAATTGACAAGAGATTTAGTAGAAGCTACAACAGGACCTGTTAACCAAGCTCTTAAAGATGCAGGATTAACTGCAGATAAAATAGATCAAGTATTATTAGTAGGTGGATCTACAAGAATACCAGCAGTTCAAGAAGCTGTTAAAAGAATAACAGGAAAAGA
>JAZRRK010000032.1:0-2414 GCA_045650705.1 Clostridia bacterium | reverse complement strand
TTCCGTTTTGCACGCTATTTCCATATATTTTATAATCTTTTAATCCGTTACCATCTGATTGCCCAACTAATTTAATTTCACCTATATAATCATTTAAATTTGAATAGTCTTTTCCATTTATTGTTATATTGTCTCCAAATGTTTTCTCTTCTTCATATTTTACCTCTGTTTGCTCTCCTGCTGATTTTGCTGTGTTAAATAGATTACTATTAACCACTATTTGTATACTTACTCCTACTAGTATTAACATTACTATTATCGTTATTATTAATGCAATTAGGGTTATTCCCTTATTTTCTCTTAAATTCCTTTTCACGCTCGTGTTTCTTTTCTGCATTTGTATTCCTCCTAATATATTTTATCCTTAAAATTAATTTATAAATTTTGCCTTTGTTAATTCCGTTCTTTTTTTATATATACATTTTATTAAAACTTGTTTTCTTTGTCAATACATTTTATGGATTTTTTTGACTATCTTGTTGCGCTTCGATCCACATTTATTTCAATAGCTGTATGGGCGACCATTAGTCGTCCTCATCAAAAGTATAATTAATTATTGATAAGGTAATCTATGAAGAAAAGGACGTGCTAATAGCACGCCTCCTACATTTTTAAAATTCTGCTGTCATATCACTTGGTTGTATTTGTGTTTGTACAGTTATAGTGTTTTTGCCTTCTAATGTATTGATTGTTGGTAAATCTATTGTTTCTTCTGTTGGTGTTTTTGGATAAATTGCTTTTACTGGGTTTCCATTATTATATTGTTCCGTTAAAAAAGTTTTTAAACTATCAACTGTTTGATGGTTTTCATCATATATTACAATATAATAAGATGTTCTTGAAACAGATATACTAAGATTACAGGTATAACCTTTATCGGCTGAACCAAATGGATAGTAATTAGACTTAGCACTATAAATATTAGAAGCTATACCTAAAAGAACATCAGGAACACTTATAAACATACGAAATTTATCACTTATATTTGTCGAAAAAGCACTTACTCCTTCCGTTCCTTCAAAAGTATATTCTTTAATGTTTCTAACAACCTTACCATTTTTAAAATCTATAAAATCTGCATAATCTCCTATTTTTCTTAGTGGTTCATCTAAGTATATATTTGTTGTTACACTATCTCCATTTTCATTTGTCGCTGTTACTGGTATTTTATATCCGTATGGTTCATATTCTGTTGCTGTAGTGCCTTCTTCGAGCTGTATCCAAGTCACATTATTATCACTTAACATTTTATAGCTATTAGCTACCGACGTTGATCCAACAAACACTAATAGTTTTTCATTTGATTTAAGTGAGATAGTTGTTGTATTTGAAGTCAATTGTATATTACTTCCATATACTCCGTCTGTAACTTTCTTAGCTAAAAAGATAGCTGTTGGTAATGACTCAGCTCCACCATAGCTTATAGTTACGTCTATATCTTTACCAAATTCAAACTCCCAACCACCTCGTACTGCTGTCTCGTTTGCGTTTATAAGAGTCATAGCAGAGAAATCCAACAAATTCTTTGTCTTATCTCCTACACTTTGTATTTCTACTGGTGTACTTGGTGATGGTGTTCCGTTTTGCACGCTATTTCCATATATTTTATAATCCTTTAATCCGTTACCATCTGATTGCCCAACTAACCTAATTTCCCCCATATAATCATTTAAATTAGAATAGTCTTTTCCATTTATTGTTATATTGTCTCCAAATGTTTTATCTTCCTCGTATTTCGATTCTGTTTGCTCTCCTGCTGATTTTGCTGTGTTAAATAGATTACTATTAACCACTATTTGTATACTTACTCCTACTAGTATTAACATTACTATTATCGTTATTATTAGTGCAATTAGGGTTATTCCTTTCTTTTCTCTTAAAGTCTTTTTTTCACATATATCTTGTTCCTTCATTTGTATTCCTCCTAATTTATTTCGTCCAAAGAATTAATTTATAAATTTTGCCTTTTTTAATTACGTTCTCTTTTATTTATATATTTTATTAAACCTTATTTTATTTGTCAATACATTTTATATGTTTTTTTAATCATTATTGATAGGGTAAGTCTACGAAAACCCGGACGTGCTAATAGAACGCCCCTACATTTTTAGAATTCTAAAGTTACATCACTTGGTTGTATTTGTGTTTGTACAGTTATAGTGTTTTTGCCTTCTAGTGTTTTAATTGTTGGTAGATTTATGTTTTGTATTTCTGGTGTTGGTAAAACATAATAAACTTTCATACCTTTAATTGCCTCTGTAAAGTCTGTAATCTCCTCAAATCCAGGATAATACACCCCTATTGTCTTATTACTATTTAAAATATAGTGAGAAATAGACGGAATTGTTGCTTTTTTATTATACATATCATATCTAGTACAAACGAAAAAATACGAACTCATTAAAGTTGGTTTT
>JAZRRK010000031.1:0-46243 GCA_045650705.1 Clostridia bacterium | reverse complement strand
AAATGTTGCTATTTGTTTTTCCTTTTCAAAGTATTCTAAATCTAAATTTTTAGAAATATTTTTTAAACTTTGTAATTTTTTTTCAAAATTAATTTTATTCTCTTTAGCTTTTATAATTTTTTGTAATCCCTTTACATATTCTGATTTTATAAATTCTAATAATCTATTATAATCAATTTCTTTATTGTTATTATAAAAATGTATGTTGCCTTTTCTATCTAGCTTTATTTCAAATTTATAATGATGGGACAACTGAGTTTCTAATATAAATAAAGCTTTTAATAATTTATAATAATCCTCTGCTTCCCCTTGATTATTTAAAGTAACTCTATATAAACTTTTTATTGAATCATATATATTTGCTTTTCCTACTATCTGAATTGACATCTGTTCGTCTTTATTATAAACTTCATATATTAAAGGCCATTCTTTAGCGAAAAAACACAAGTACTTTTCCATTTCTTCAAATTCATCATTAGACAAATATTTATTACTATAATTAGCATAACATATCGGAATATATATTTTATTAGATTTATCTTCTAATTGTTTTTTTATAATATAAAATAAGGCACTACAATTTGTTTCTTTTATAGGCATTAACATATAATATTTTTTTGATGTCTCAGAATAATATATTTGCCACAAATAATCTTTATCGTATTGTATATTGTATGGAATAGAGGTTGACATTGCCTTTTGAGATTTTTCTAATTCTTCTATATCATATATTTGAAGATTTTTTACAATATTTAAAAATTCTAAATTTCTTTCTATCTCTTCATCAGTATCAGTTGATAAATATGCTCCTATCGGTAAAGCTTTAGCATATTTTTCTGTATAATCTGTTAATCTATTAGTTGGTGTAAGAAATATTTCTATATCGTTTACATCTACATATTTATATACTTTATAATTTTTTTCATTGTAATTTTTTTGAACTCTAAAATTAATATTTTGAAAGAATTTTAATTTGTCTGGAACGTTTTCTAAATCTAAACCAAGATATTTAAGTTTCTCTGTTAAATTTTCATTAGTTTTCAAATTATCTACCTTCTTATTAATATTTTTTGTTAGTATATCATAAATGATATTTTTATTCAATAAAAAAAGCATAAAAAAAATGCCTATTCGGCATCTTTTTTTATTACTTCTTTACCATCATAATATCCACAATTTGAACAAACTCTATGTGGCATTATTGGTTCATTACAATGTTTACATCTTGAAATATTTGGTTCTTCTAATTTCCATGTTGCTCTTTTTGTTCTTGTTCTTTCTTTTGACCATCTTCTTTTTGGTTGTGCCATACTTTTCCCTCCCCTAACAGTACATCTATTTATCTATATACTTTTTAATTTTTAGCTACTAAACTAGTATACTAGGATTTTATAAATTTGTCAAGTCTTAGCAATGAAATTTTATTTTTTTCTAAAAAAGTTAATACAGATTTAAAAGGGAACGATTTTATCGTTCCCTTTAAGTCACATTATCTGCAACATTGTTTGCAATCTTTTTTGTCTTCTTTATCTTCTGGTTTGTGTTCTGGTCTACAATCTTCTTTGTGATCCTCTTTGTGTTCTTCTTTGTAATCTTTCTTATAATCTTCTTTGTACTCATTCTTATAGTCTGGTTCATAGTCTGGCTTATAATCTTTTTTGTAATCTGGTCTATAGTCTTTACAGTCTAATTTTACACCCTTCAAGCATTTTCCATGTCTTTTAGCCTCTACACATTGTTTACAGTGTTTTACTCTGTCTACCCATACTTGAATTTCGTATTTTTTATCTGGGCACAATGGTCCAAATACGAATTCTCCATCTTTATCTGTAAATGTGTGTGATACTGGGTTTCTTTCTTCTTTTCCATAGTCATAGCATACTTCTATTAATTTTACAACAGCATCTTCAACAGGCTCTTTATAGCAATCTTTTATAACTCCATATATTACATTTCTGTTATCTTCTGGTAAAGTTATTTCTAAATCAAATTGTTTTCCTTTTTCAATAAATCCATTGACCTTTATTTCACGACATTCTGGTTTTTTTTCTTCGAAATCCATCTAATAATCCACCTTTCATATATTTTTTATGCAATTGCATATTAATATATTATATGAACCTGGTGTACATAAAGTGATAAGAAATTAATTCAGGAATGGGTGAGTTTATATATTATAAAAATAGGTTGCTTCCATATCTGCTTCGTGTAATAATAATGCTAAAGGATATTTTTTAAATGCTTGACCTAATGTACCATATTGCTCCTTTGGTTCTGAAAATCCCATATGCCAACGAATACTGTATTTTTCTTCATTTGTAAGTTTTATATATTCAGTTAACATCATTACAGATTTTTCTCCATGACCGTATGGTATAGTATCTTCTATTGTATAATAAGGAACCTTCTCCCATTCGCCTTTTGAATTTTTGGCATTCCTATAATCTACTTTATAAAAATTAACTTTGCACAAATCATGTAAAAGTGTAACAATTATTAAAGTCTCTTCACTTACTTCTAGATTATGGAATTTAACTTTTTCTTTTAGTATCTCGTATACTTTATAACTATGTTCCATTAATCCTTTTTTATATGCTCCATGATATCTTGTACTAGCAGGTGCTTCATAATAATCTGAATTTTCTAAAAAATCCATTAATTCATCCATTCCTTGTCTTTTTACCTTATTTAATAGTTCTTTTATCTTTTCTTTCATTTTATTATCCTCTCTTAAAATAATTATATTGTTAAATAATGGGCGATTAGCAATCGCCCTAATTTTTAATTTAAATTATTACGCAGTTTCTATTTTTGGTTCTTGTTTTGATTTTCTCTTTTTTATTATTCCCCTCTTAGGATCCACTTCGCTTTCTTTGCATAGTTCTAGTATTGGAGGTGCTTTATTAATTACAGTGTCTTTTGTTATTATGCATTTTTCTATTCTCATATTACTTGGAACATCAAACATAATATCTCTCATAATATCTTCTATTATAGCACGTAATCCTCTTGCTCCAGTATTTCTCTCAATAGCTTTATCAACTATTGCATTTAGAGCTTCTTTTTCAAACTCCAACTCTACCCCATCTAATTCAAGTAATTTTTTATATTGTTTAACTAATGCATTTTTTGGTTTTGTAACTATTTCTACTAATGCTTCTCTATTTAATTCTTGTAATGTTGCAATAATAGGTAATCTACCCACAAACTCTGGTATCAATCCGAATTTTAGCAAATCTTGTGGTAGTAATTCTTCATAAATTTTATATTTATCTATATCTTTTTTACTTTCAATTTGTGCTCCAAATCCTACTGATTTCTTATTTGTTCTATCACGTATTATTTTGTCTAATCCTTCAAAAGCTCCTCCACAAATAAATAATATATTTGATGTATCAATCTGAATAAACTCTTGGTGAGGATGTTTTCTTCCTCCTTGTGGTGGGACTGATGCAACAGTTCCTTCTACTATTTTTAATAGAGCCTGCTGCACACCTTCTCCACTAACGTCTCTAGTTATTGATGGATTTTCAGATTTTCTTGTTATTTTATCTATTTCATCTATATATATTATTCCCTTTTGTGCTTTTTCAATGTCATAATCTGCTGATTGAATAAGTTTTAAAAGTATATTTTCAACATCTTCTCCAACATATCCAGCTTCAGTAAGAGTTGTAGCATCAGCAATTGCAAATGGAACATTCAAAATTCTTGCTAATGTTTGTGCAAGAAGTGTTTTTCCTGATCCAGTTGGGCCTAATAATAATATGTTGCTTTTTTGTATTTCAACATCATCTATTATTTCTTTGCAGTTTATTCTTTTATAATGATTATATACTGCTACTGCTAGTGTTTTTTTAGCTTCATTTTGCCCTATTACATATTCATCTAAAATGCTTTTTATTTCTGCTGGTATTGGTATCTCTTCTGTCTTAACGTCTTCATACCCTAAATCATCTGTATAATTTTCACTCTCAATTATATTATTACATACGTTTATACATTCATCGCAAATATATACAGATTTTGGCCCTGCTATTAACTTTTTTACCATTTCTTGTGCCTTACCGCAAAATGAACATCTTATCTCTTTTACTTCTTTTTTATTTGACATTCTATTCTTCTTCCTTTCTTTGTTTTCTATGTCTAAAAACTTTCCTTATTTCCTACTGTCAAATATGCCATCTATTAATCCATATTTTAATGCTTCTTCTGCTGTCATATAATGATCTCTTTCTGTATCTTTCTCAATTTGTTCTAATGTTTGACCTGTTTTTTCACTTAATAATTTATTTAATTTTTCTCTTGTTTTAACCATATGGTCTGCATGAATCTTAATCTCTGTTGTTTGACCTGATAAACCACCTGATATTAATGGTTGATGTATTAATATTTCAGCATTTGGTGTTGCAAATCTCTTTCCTTTTTGTCCGCAAGCTAATAATACTGAACCCATACTTGCTGCTAATCCTACACATATTGTTGATACAGGACATTTTATATAATTCATTGTATCAACAATGGCCATCCCATCTGTTATAGAACCTCCTGGACTGTTTATATAAAATGATATTTCTTTATCTGGGTCTTCAGACTCTAAAAATAGCATTTGTGCAACTACTAAACTTGCAGTTACATGATTTACATCTTCACTTAAAAATATTATTCTATCCTTTAAAAGTCTTGAAAAGATATCATATGATCTTTCTCCTCTACTTGTTTGTTCAACTACATAAGGTACTAAACTATTATTTTCCATAATTATTTTCCTCCTTCTAGTATATAAAAACTTAATATATACAATAAAATCGTAGATTTGTATAGCTAAAACTGTGGGAACTAGGAACATTTTCTAGTTCCCACTATGTATACTATTTTATTTTAGCATTATCTACGATAAAATGAATTGTTTTTTCTGTTTTTAGATTTTCTTCTACATATTTTCTTAATTGTGGGTTATTTTCTGCTTCTTCTTGTTTTTGCCCATACATTTCTGCCATTTCTTTTATCTTACCTTTTATTTCCTCTTCTGTTACTTCTATTTTGCTATCCTTCATTATTGCTTCTAATACTAAATTAGTCTTTACTTGCTTTTCTGCTTCTTCTTTATATTCATCTCTGAATTCTTGTTTTGTTTTTCCAATCATTTGTAAGTATTGGTCCAAATTCATTCCTTGATAACTTAATCTTGAACTTATATCTTGTTCCATGTTATCAATTTGTGTTTCAACCATTCCACTTGGAATTTCAACTGATGCATTTTTGCAAACTTCTTCTATGGCTTTATCTTCCATTTCGAATTTTGCTTTTGATTCATTTGATTTTTCTTGTTTTTCTCTTATTGATTTTTTCCAATCTTCTAATGTATCAAATTCACTAGCATCTTTTGCAAATTCATCATTTATTTCTGGTAACTCTTTCTTTTTAATTTCATGTAATTTTATTTTAAATGTTGCATCTTTACCAGCTAAATCCTTTGAAGGATAATCTTCTGGAAATTTTACTTTTATATCTTTTTCTTCATCAATTTTCATTCCTATTATTTGATCTTCAAATCCAGGTATGAATTTTCCACTTCCTATTTCTAATTCATAGTTTTCTGCTTTTCCACCTGCAAAAGCAACACCATCTACAAATCCTTCAAAATCTATTATTGTTGTATCTTCTTTTTGTACAGGTCTATCTTCTACTGATACTAATCTTGCATTATGTTCAGCCATATGTGCTAATTCATGCTCAACATCTTCATCAGATACAGTATACTCTACTTTTTTTATTTCTATACCTTTATATTTTCCTAATTTTACTTCAGGTTTTGTTTGAACAATTGCAGTAAATATTAAATCTTTACCACTTTCTATTTGTACTATATCAATTTCTGGTTTACTTACAGCTTCTATTTTATTTTCTTCTAATCCTTGAGGATATACTTCTGTTGCTACTTCATTAAAAGCATCTTCATAAAATATTTGTATTCCATAAGCTTTTTCTACCATTTTAAAAGGAGCTTTTCCTTTTCTAAAACCTGGTATATTAAAATATTTTGCATTTTTCTTATATACATTTTGAATAGCTTCATCAAATTTTGCTGCTTCAACTGTAAATTCTAATTTAACCTCATTTGCTTTATTTTCAACGTTTTCTACCTTTACTTTCATTATTAATATTCAATCCTTTCTATATTTATGTATCAATCAACTACATTATTATATCATAGAATTTCAGTTTTGCAAGTATTTTATGGAAATTTTGGCATAAAATATCTTTCAAAGTTTCCTCGTTTAATCTTATTTATTTCATAATCATTATAGTCATTTTCTTTTAACAATTTCGTTATTTCTCTATTTATCACTTTTTGATTAAATACATTCATTGTTCTGTAATATTCTATATCTATTTTGTAATAACTCATATCGTCTGTTGATATTACAATGTTATCTATTTTACCTAATAATTGTTTTATATGATTAATATGTTTTATGTACTCATTCTTAAATTCGCTATTCTTATTATCTGAGCAAAACTGTTTTACACCAACAACTCCTATTAACCCGTTTAATTCTGCTATTGCTGTTATCTGTTTATCTGTGAGGTTTCTTGGCACATTACATATTGCTTTACAATTCGAATGTGACGCTAATATCCTTGGATTTAATCTTTTAAATTTTTTGCATTCTTCAATTATATCCCAAAACGTTTCTTCATCGCTATGTGATAAGTCTATTGCTATTCTTCTTTCTATTAGTTTTTTAATTAGTTTTCTTCCTAATTCTGTTAAGCCTTTTTTCTTGTTTAATATCTTTATAGGTCTAACACCTGTAGCAAATTTATTATGATTATTCCAAACAGGATTTACTGACCTTACTCCTAATTTGTGTAATGTATCTATATCTTCTAAATTTTCTAAATAATCTAATCCTTCTATTCCAATTATATATTCTATACCTGTTGGAATTAATTTGTTTTCTTTTATAAGTTCATTAACCTCTTTTAAATTTTGTATTATATTTATTTGATTAGCTTCTATTCCTAGTTCATCATGCATCTCTTTCTCGGACATATAAAATAAGTTAAAAATTCCTCCTTTAATGTTGTTCTTAAAAATTTTATTGCAATATTTTTTAACTTCACCTATATTATTTCTATTTGAATATATGTATGTAAATAAATCATAATGGCAATCGTACATAAAAACCTCCTTCTCTACCCTATATATAATGAAAAAAAGAATTAGCAAGTGCTAATCCTTCTTAACATTAATTATCAACTATATTCTTTCCTCATCATCTTGTGATGGAAATCTCATATTATCCTTTGAATCAGTTATTTTAGTAATTAAATTTTCATAAAATTCCATATCAAAAATTTTTGATTTTTTTTCTAATCTTTGTTTTAATGCAGATATTATAGGTTTATACTCTTCATCTATATATCCTTGTTTTTCCATTTTTTTAATAAACTGTTGTGCTGGCATTTTCATATTCATTTTTTCTCCTAAAGCACTATTAAGAATAACCTTTAACCATTTATCATCTAATTGCTCTATTTCATCATTTATAGTAGCATCATTCGGGTTGTTATTTATTTTCTCTAATATCGTATTTAATGTTTCTTTCTCTCCTATAATTGATGCAATTTGAGTTTGAATTATTGGATTATCTGGAAATCTTCTTGCTATATTTCTAGCTTCTTTATGTTTTCCTTGTTTTCTAAGCATCTTTACATCTTCAAATACCTTTCTTTCTTCATCATTGAGTTTTGCAAATTTTTTATCTTCACTATATTCCATTATTGCCTCCTAATAAACATAACTTATAAAATTTTATCATATTTTACATAAAATGTAAAGAATACACTTTATGATTCTTTTAAGAAACATAAAGTGTATAACAATTAACTGTACTCTAATTCTTTTTATTTAAGAATTTTTTTAATAATTCCAATCCTATTATTACTGCTCCTCCAATTACAAAGAATATTATGCTAAAAGTTGAAAATGTCATCATTGCTTTTGGTTCTTCCAATGTTGTTGGTCCTAGTATTATTGAATATATTGAACCTATCATTAAACCTAAAATTGCATATACCGTTTGTGAACGATATTTTTCTAGACATTTTCTAGCTATTCTTGCAAATACCATTACTCCAGCTATCATTCCAAATCCAAATATTATCAAGCTAGGTAATACTGAAAAATCTAAATGTAAAAATGCTTTTATGTTGTTCATTATTGGTATATAAATTCCAAATATTAATAACATTGTTGAACCTGAAATTCCAGGAAGTATCATTGCTGATATCGCTATCATTGCAACTACAAATATGTATGCTATAGTTCCTATATTTAAGCTTTGTAAGTTTATGTCTAAACCAACATTATTACTTAAAATTGCTATTCCTATAACTAGCGCTATTCCTAGTAATGCAAATATACTGTTTTTATATTTACCTTTAAAAGAATCTTTTTCTTCTTTTATTACTAAAGGTATTGCAAATATGATAAATCCAAGAAATAATGAACTCATTTCATAAATTTTTGTACTAAATAAGTTTGACAATATACTTGCTGCTAATAAAAATCCTACTGCCCATCCTATTCCTAGTTTTATTAAATATATAAATGCTTTTTTCTTTGCTTCCCAATTTCCTCTAAATATATCATCTAAAGCATTTATGAAGTTATCATAAAATCCTAATATAAATGCTACTGTTCCACCAGATACTCCTGGTACGCTATCTGCTAATGCCATGCAGAAGCCGTTAATAAAGTTTATTATTAATTCTTTTATCTTTTTCATTGTTACCTCTCTTTTATATGATTTATTTTTTGTACAAACCAGCCCAACGCAGGTGTTATATATTTTTTTCGAATAAAAACAGGCAACAAGCCAACGGCTTACGGATTACCATCGCAGCCATGTTGACTGCTTTTTACGAGAACAAAACATATATAACACCGACGAGATTGGGCGGACTTGCAGTAGGTTATTCGAAATCTACAACTTCAATCCATTTCATTAAAAACTCTTTTTCTTCTTTGTTTGCTTTTAATAAATGTGCTGCTGCTACTATTGGTATCCATTTTTGAATATATCTTTTTTCTGTTTCAGATTTTTCTGAAAATTTATTCAAATATTCTTCTGCTTCTTCTTTTTTACCGTCTAAGTTGAACAATAAATATGTTCTAGCAACATCTGCTGAAGCATTTCCTTGTGTTACGTGTGCCCAATCTAATACATAAGCTGTTCCATCTTCTTTTATTATAACATTACTTGGATTGAAATCTCCGTGACATATTTTATTATGCTTTGGCATACTTTCTAATCTAGTATATAAATCATATTTTGTTGAATCTGATAAATCTGTTTTTTCTATTCTTTCTTTCATCTTATCTTTCAATTTATTTAACATTGGACATTTTTTAGATATTATATTTAATTGTATATCTATAAACATATTCATATATTCATCTTTCTTCTCTGGATGCTCATCCATTAACTCTTGTAAACTTTTTCCCTCGATATGCTCTGATATTAATGCCCATCTATTCTCCATTTTTGTAACTTCTAACAATTTTGGCATATTTAAACCTGTTTCCTCAACTCTTGCTTGATTTAGTGCTTCATTTAGAATATCTGGTTTTGAATAATTTTCTACGAATAGTTTTATTGTTCTATTATTATCTCTATAAACTGTTTTTGTACTTCTCTCTGCTATAGCTTCCATTATTGTTCACCTCCATAATATGCTTTTTTGTACATCTCTTTTATTTCCTCTATTAAAGGATATCTTGGGTTTGCCCCTGTACACTGGTCATCAAATGCTTGTTTACTCATATCATCTAATTTTGCTAAAAATTCTTCTTCTTTTATTCCATAGTCTTTAATTGTTTTTTTGATTCCAACTTTTTCTTTTAAGTCATTTATTGCATTTATTAAGTTGTTTAATTTTTCTTCAGCATTCTTTCCACCTAAGTTTAAATAGTCTGCTACTTCTGCATATCTTTCTAATGTATGTGGATAGCTGTATTGTGAGAATGTTCCCATTTTTGTAGGTGTATCTGTACTATTAAATTTTAATACTTCATTTATTAATAATGCATTTGCTACACCGTGTGGTAAATGGAAAAATGCTCCTAATTTATGTGCCATTGAATGACATACTCCTAAAAATGCATTTGCGAATGCCATACCTGCCATTGTAGCCGCATTTGCCATTTTTTCTCTTGCTTCTGGATCGTTTGCTCCATTGTCATAAGCTTTTGGCAAATATTCAAATATCATTTTTAATGAACGTAGAGCTAATCCATCTGTATAGTCTGTTGCAAGCATTGATGCATAAGCTTCCAAACTATGTGTTACAGCATCTATACCTGATGCAGATGTTAAACCTTTTGGTGCATTCATCATTAAATCTGCGTCTACTATTGCCATTTTTGGCATTAATTCATAATCTGCTAAAGGATATTTTACACCTGTTTTTTCATCTGTTATAACTGCAAATGGTGTTACCTCTGAACCTGTTCCTGCTGATGTTGGAACTGCTATAAAATATGCTTTTTCACCCATTTTAGGAAATGTGTATACTCTTTTTCTTATATCAACAAATCTCATTGCCATATCCATAAAATCTACTTCTGGATGCTCATACATAACCCACATTATTTTTCCTGCATCCATAGCGCTTCCTCCACCAAGTGCTATAATGCAATCTGGCTTAAAGCTTTCCATCGCTGCTGCACCTTCTTTCGCACTTTCTAGTGTTGGGTCTGGTTGAACATTAAAGAATGTAGTATGTGATATTCCCATTTCATCTAATTTATTTGTTATTGGCTTTGTATAACCATTTGTGTATAAAAATTCGTCTGTTACAATAAATACTCTTTTTTTGCCCATTACAGCTTTTAATTCATCTAGGGCAACTGGTAAACAACCTTTTTTAATATATACCTTTTCAGGTGCTCTAAACCAAAGCATATTTTCTCTCCTCTCTGCTATTGTTTTTATATTTAATAAATGTTTTACTCCTACATTTTCAGAAATTGAATTTCCTCCCCAAGAACCACAGCCAAGTGTTAATGATGGCGCTAATTTGAAGTTATATAAATCTCCTATTCCACCTTGAGATGATGGTGTATTTACTAATATTCTTGAAGTTTTCATTCTGTGTGCAAATTTTTGTATTTTTTCTTTTTCTGTTATTTCATTTACATATAATGAAGAAGTATGTCCTAATCCTCCATCTTCTATTAGTTTTTCTGCTTTTTCTAGTGCTTCATCAAAATTAGAAGCTTTGTACATAGCAAGTACTGGCGATAATTTTTCGTGTGCAAACTCTTCTGAAAGTTCTACACTATCCACTTCTCCTATTAAAATTTTTGTAGTTTCTGGAACTTCTACTCCTGCTAAACTTGCTATTGTATGTGCTTTTTGTCCTACTATTTTAGCATTTAATGCTCCATTTATTATAATTGTTTTTCTTACTTTTTCTTTTTCTTCTTCATTTAAGAAATAACAATTTCTTTTGCTAAATTCTTCTTTTACTTTTTCATATACTGAATCTAAAACTATTACAGATTGTTCAGACGCACATATCATTCCATTGTCAAATGTTTTTGAATGTACAATAGAGTTTACTGCAAGAAGTATGTCTGCAGTATCATCTATAACTGCTGGTGTATTTCCTGCTCCTACTCCCAATGCTGGTTTACCACTTGAGTATGCTGCTTTTACCATTCCTGGTCCACCTGTTGCTAAAATAGTATCTGCTTCTTTCATAACCATATTAGTTAAATCTAAAGATGGTACATCTATCCAGCCTATTATTCCCTCTGGAGCTCCTGCTTTTACAGCTGCTTCTAATACTAATTTTGCTGCTGCTATTGTTGAATTTTTTGCTCTTGGATGAGGACTTATTATTATTCCATTTCTTGTTTTTAATGCTATTAATGTTTTAAATATTGCTGTTGAAGTTGGGTTAGTTGTTGGAATAACTGCTGCAATAACTCCTATTGGTTCTGCTATTTTTTGTATTCCATATGCTTTGTCTTCTTCTATAAGTCCACAAGTTTTTGTATTTCTATACGCATTATAAATGTATTCTGCTGCAAAATGGTTTTTTATAACCTTATCTTCTACAACTCCCATCCCAGTTTCTTCTACTGCCATTTCTGCAAGAGGAATTCTTGCTTGATTTGCTGCAATAGCTGCTGCTTGGAATATTTTGTCCACTTGTTCTTGGCTAAATTTACCATATTCTTCTTGAGCTTTTCTTATTCTTTTCATTGCTTTTTCTAATGTTTCTATACTGTCTACAATTTCATAATCTTTACTCATAATATCATTCCTTTCTCACTCAACATTAGTATATACCATATCTATTAAAATTTTTCAAGATTTTGGAATAAATTTATAAATAAAAAATAAAAGAGTTGTATCTATAAAGTTACAACTCTTTCTAATCTAAATTATTTCTTTTATTCTTCCAGTTCTATATGCTTCTAATAATTGTTTTAATCCGTCTATTTCTTTTTGTAGTTCTTTTCCTATATCTGTATCAGCAACTCTTTTTCGTTCTGTTTCTTTCGCATTTACCATTATATCATATTTAATATCTTGTTCTTCTCTTATTGCTTTCATCTTTGAATCGAATGGTTCATTAGCTGCTAATATAAGTCCATAAGAATTATATGTTAGTGTATATCCTGCTCTTCCAGTTTCTTTTCTATAACTTTTTGCAAAACCTCCATCTATTACTAGTAACTTACCATTTGCCTTTATTGGACTTTCTCCATCTTTTTCTTTTACTGGTATATGTCCATTTATTATATGTGATGTTTTATTGTCTAATCCAAATTCTTCAAATATTTTATCACATATTTCTTCTTTTTGAATTAATGTATAATATGGATTTTTCTTTTCTTCTCTTACCTCTTTATCTTCTAAAAAGTATCGCTCAAATGTTGCTGCTTTTTCTTTACCAAATAATGGTGATTTTGCTCCACACCATAAGTACCACATTATATCTAAAGCATCTCTATCTTTTTTGTAATAATCTCTTTCAATATGAGCTTTATTAACTAATTGTTCTATATAATCTAAGTATGCTTTACCTGATAATGTTTTGCCATATATCTCAATCTTTGATAATTCTCCATTTTCATCCATTGGTATACATCCATGGAATAATAAATTTGAATTAAAGCATTTATATAAGCTACCCTTTGAGTATAAGAAATTTATGTGTCTTTGAAGTGATTCACTGTTTTTAAATGATTCTCTTAATCTATACATTATTTCTCTTTCTTCTTCAGTTAATTTATAAGGATTTTTAGGGTCTATAGTTGGAAAATTCTTATCATTTAGCTGATATGTTTTTTTGCCTATTTTTATAGTTCCATTTTTGTAGTCTATATGTTCTAATAATAATCTGTCTTGCATCTTATACTCAGGATGTCTTTTAATATATTCGCCTTCTACTTTAAATTGAATTATTGTAATTGCCTTATGTATTTTTGATATTGTTTCTTCATCTCTTTTTAAATACCTTTTATAATCAAAAACTTTTGGCTTAAACATTTCGCAACGGTCGTTTTTATAAGTTTCTAAAGCAAATGTTGCAAGAGGTCTTATATTTATACCATATCCGTCTTCTAAAGTATCTGTATTATCATATCTACTACATATTCTAACTACATTTGCAATACAAGCATCATTACCACAAGCAGCTCCCATCCATAATATATCATGGTTTCCCCATTCTATATCTACACTATGAAAATCCATTAATGTGTTTAAAACTTTCTTAGCTTCTGAACCTCTATCAAATATATCTCCAACAACATGCAAATGGTCTATTGCCATTCTTTTTATTAAATTAGAAATTGCAACTATAAATTCGTCAGCCCTGCTTAATTCTATTATTGAATTTATTATTTGTTTGTAATATCTTTCTTTATCTGGTCCACTACTTTGTAAATGTAATAACTCATCTATAATATAATCAAATCCCTTAGGCATTGCTTTTCTAACCTTTGACCTTGTATATTTTGAGCTTACTTCTACTGCTACTTCTGTAAGTCTATATAGGGTTATACTATACCACTCATTCAAATCTTCTACTTGAGATTTTACTATACTTAATTTTTCTTCTGGATAATATATTAATGTGGCTAAAGCTCTTCTCTCATGTTCCGTAATTTGATTTTTAAAAATTGACTCTATTTTACTTCTTATTATTCCTGAACCATTATTTAGAATATGAGAAAATGATCCATATTCTCCATGTATATCACTTAAGAATAATTCCGTGCCTTTTGGTAAATTAAGTATTGCCTGTAAATTTATTATCTCTTCTGATACCTTTTCTATATTTGGATATTGTTTATTTAATAATTTTAAAAATTGTTCATTATTTGTTCCCATAATCCTTTTCCTTCCTATATTAAATATATTCTTCTTATACACTATTAATTACTTTACCAATAAATTATATCATCTCACAATAGCATTTGTAAAGTTCATCATAAATGCCTCCTAATATGTACATTTTTTTATTTAAATCCTATATAATACTTGACAAATCTGGTAATAATATTATAAAATGGTAAATATATTATAAATGCGCTAGTACAATGCAAAGCTGTAAAAGGTTACTAATAGAGAGTAAGGGTCGTAGGCTGTAAGCCCTTTTAGCAAACATTACAAAGTGAAACACATTGGAAGCATTTTTTAAAGAGAAGCACTTCTAGTGCTTAAGCATGGGTGGTACCGCGGATTATATTCGTCCCTGCATTTGTTGCAGAGGACTTTTTTTGTTCTTAAAGCAACTATATTATTTAAAAATAGGGGGAATTTTTATGGAAAAAATCAAAACTTTATTTACTAAGACGGCTGATTTTATAGATAAGGAGGTTTGTATTGAAGGTTGGGTTAAAACTGTAAGAGATTCTAAGACTTTTGGTTTCTTAGAAATAAATGATGGAAGCTTTTTTAAGAATGTACAAGTTGTCTTTGATGATACTTTGAGCAATTTTGCAGACATATGTAAATTACCTCTTAGTTCTTCTATTAAAGTTACAGGTAAATTTATAAAAACTGAAGGCGCTAAACAACCTTTTGAAATTAAAGCCACAAATATTGAGATAGAATTTTTGGCTGATTTAGATTATCCACTTCAAAAGAAAAGACATTCTTTTGAATATTTAAGAACTATATCACATTTAAGACCTAGAACAAATACTTTTAATGCAGTTTTTAGAGTTCGCTCAGTTTTATCATATGCTATTCATAAATTCTTTCAAGAAAGAGATTTCGTATATGTTCATACTCCAATAATCACTTCTAGTGATTGTGAAGGTGCTGGAGAAATGTTTAATGTTTCTACTTTAAATG
Organism: Clostridia bacterium; assembly: GCA_045650705.1. Classification (GTDB taxonomy): domain Bacteria; phylum Bacillota; class Clostridia; order TANB77; family CAG-508; genus UMGS1781. The sequence continues at coordinate 30,851 of JAZRRK010000031.1, read as the reverse complement.
TTAATGATTTACCTAGATTAGAAAACGGAGAGATTGATTATTCTAAAGATTTCTTTGGTAAACCTGCTCACCTTACTGTAAGCGGACAATTAAATGTAGAAACATATGCCTTTGCTTTTAGAAATGTTTATACTTTTGGACCTACATTCCGTTCTGAAAATTCAAACACTGTAAAACACGCTTCAGAATTTTGGATGATTGAACCTGAAATTTGTTTTGCAGATTTAAATGATGATATGGATTTAGCTGAAGATATGATTAAGTATATTATAAATTATGTTTTAGAACATTGCCCAGAAGAAATGCAATTTTTCAATAACTTTATAGATAAAGGATTATTAGATAAATTGCACAATGTTGTAAATTCAGATTTTGCTAGAATTACTTATACAGATGCAATTAAAGAATTAGAAAAAAACAATGATAACTTTGAATTCCCTGTTCACTGGGGTTCAGACTTACAAACAGAACATGAAAGATATCTAAGTGAAGTAATATTTAAAAAACCTGTATTCGTTACAGATTATCCAGCAGAAATAAAAGCATTCTATATGAAGCTTAACCCAGATGGAAAAACTGTTGCAGCAGCTGACCTTCTAGCACCTGGAATTGGAGAAATAATTGGTGGTAGCCAAAGAGAAGACAGTTTAGAAATACTACAAAATAAAATTAAAGAAAACGGTATGAAAGAAGAAGATTACTGGTGGTATTTAGATTTAAGAAAATATGGTAGCGTAAGACACGCTGGATTTGGTTTAGGATTTGAAAGAATGATGATGTACTTAACAGGAATGCAAAACATTCGTGACGTAATACCATTTGCTAGAACACCAAAAAATTGTGATTTTTAATATATTATGGCGAGGCATATCTCCTCGCCTATTCTTATAGAGGTAATTATGATATTAGAATATAAAATTAAAGAAAATGATACATATATTAATTTAAAAGATCTATTAAAAAATTATTTTCAAATTTCAGATAGATTATTAGTAAAATTAAAACATGAACAAAAGCTTTTTGTAAATAATACAAAGGCTTATGTTGATATGCCTTTAAATTCCGGAGATATTATCTCTGTATATATTGATTTTATAGAAGATAATTCTAATATCGTTGCTACTAAAATGCCTTTAAACATCGTTTATGAAGACCCAGCATTACTTATTATTAATAAACTTGCAGGAATTCCAATTCATCCTTCGATGGATCATTTTAAAGATAGCTTATCAAATGGTGTTAAATATTATTTTGATGAAATAGGTTTGCAGAAAAAAATTAGACCTGTAAACAGATTAGATAAAGATACATCTGGATTAGTTGTATTTGCAAAAAATGAATATGTTCAAGAATGTTTAATAAAACAAATGCAAACCAAGGAATTTGTAAAAGAATATATTGCTATTTGTGATGGAATTTTTGAAAAAAATAAAGGAACTATAAATGCTCCAATTGCTAGAAAAGATGATAGTATAATAGAAAGATGTGTTTCAGAAGCGGGAGATATTGCAATAACACATTATGAAGTTTTAAAAACTAAAAACAATTATTCTGTTGTGAAATGTACATTAGAAACTGGACGAACCCACCAAATACGAGTTCATATGGTTCATATAGGCCATCCATTATTAGGAGATACTTTATATGGTACCTCCTCTCCTCTAATTTCAAGGCAAGCACTGCATGCTTATAAGATTTCTTTTATACATCCGATAACAAGAGAACAGCTTGAATTTACTGCAACAATACCAGAAGATATTGATTTTTATGTTGATTTATAGTAAAATATATACATTATGTACATACATAATTATTAATTATAGGAGGATTTTTCATGGAAATTATCGGAGAGAAAAAAACTTTTCGGTATGACTGCGATTTTTGCAATCAGGATCTAGAAATTAGTTATGGAGATTTAAAGACAGCATTCTGGAAATTGGATGGTGGTTTAAATCCCATGTACTGGTGTAAGTGTCCTAATTGCGGACGAAAGATTTATATTTCTCGTGTTGAAATTGCAGTCATAAAACTAATCTAAGATTAAAAAATCCAAAAATAGAGGCTCATCAATAGCCTCTATTTTATATTATTAACTTATTATTTCAACATCATATCCTATAAATAATCCTGTCTCAATTACACCAACTATATTTTTTAATTTTGTTTCAAACGTTTCGTTTACGTTTTCAAATTTTGCGTCTACAATAAGATTTCCGTTTTCTGTTATAACTGGTCCGTCTTTTTTCTTTGCTAAACGTAATTCTGCACTTGTTGCACCTAATTCAAATAATTTCTCTTTTACTGCATACAATGCATCTGGGAATACTTCAATAGGTATTGGAAATTTGTCGCATACTTTATTTACAAATTTGCTTTTATCTACTAAAATATAGCTTTTTTTAGAATTTGCTATTAGAAGCTTTTCTCTAAACATTGCAGCTCCCCTACCCTTTACTAGCCATTTTTCTGGAGTTACTTCATCTGCTCCATCAAAGCACCAATCTGGTTTTGCAGTTACTAAGGTTTCAACAGGTATTCCTAAATAATTACACACCATTCCTAGCTCTCTAGATGTAGGAATTGCTTTAATATTTAAATTTTCTTCTTTCATTCTTTTTGCAATAGCTTGAATTGCCAAGAATGATGTAGAACCTGAACCTACACCGATAACATCTCCATCTTTTGTAATTTTTGCTATTTTTTCAGCAATTGCCTGTTTTTCTTCTAAATTACTAATTTCTCCATTCCATTCTAGCTTTTGAACAACATTCTCATTCCACAACATAACTCTTACTCCTTATATATTATTTTTATGCGGACGACCGATGGTCGCCCCTACATTTCTGCATAAACAAAAAACGAATTTGTATATTAAAAAAGTTTGAAAAAGAATTGATATTTGGCTAGGCAAAATCAAGTTTAAAACCGGAGGCGTATATAGATACGTCGAGGATTTTCAACTTGATTTTAACAACGCCAAATGCAATTATCTTTCAAACTTAAACATCAGGTTCAACTATACCATAGTTCTTGTTATCTTTCATTTTAAATAATACATTAACCTTATTTGTTTCTGAATTTATAAATGTAATAAATCTGTCAGCTGGTTTTTCTTGTAATTTTAATATTGCATCTTCTGGAGTTATTGGTTTTAAATCATAATAAACTGTTTTTATAATTTCTCCTTCTACTTCTGCTACTTGTGTATCAACAGGTAAGTTTTTGATAGAATCTTCTTTATTTGCTCTATCTTTCTTTGTTTTCATTTTTCTAACTTGACCATCTACTATATCAATGTCTTTATCTATTGAAGCATATAAATCATTGTGGGCTGTTACTGCTCTATATGTATCTGAACCTGCTTTTACCGTCATTTCAGCAATTTGTTCATTTCTTTCTGTTCTTAATGTTACAGTTACATCAAAATCCTCTCCAAAATATTTTTCTAATCTTTCTACCTTTTTTTCAGCATAATCCTTGATTGCCTCTGTAGCTGGTATATCTTTTCCTACTATTGTAATGTTCATAATTATTTCCTCCCTAAATTTTAGTCGTTTTTCTATATACGGACGACCAATGGTCGCCCCTACATTATTTTATATATAATATTTTTATATTATAACCTATTCTTCAGATTGTTCGCCTATTTTCTTTAAGCTTATTTTACCTTGTTTGTCAATGTCTAGTACTTTTACTATTACTCTGTCTCCAACTGATAAAACATCTTCTATCTTTTCTACTCTTTCTTTTGATATCTTAGAAATATGAAGTAATCCTTCTTTTCCTCCTCCGATATCTACAAATGCTCCGAATGGCATTAATTTTGTAACTATACCATCATAGTATTCTCCAACTTCTATTTCTCTTACTATCATTTCAATTTTGTCTAATGCTTTTTGTGCATTTTCTTTTTCTACTGAATATACTACTACTTTGCCTTCTTCAGAAATGTCTATTTTTACACCTGTTTCTTCAATTATTTTGTTTATTACTTTTCCACCTGTTCCTATAACATCTTTAATTTTTTCTGGGTTAATTTGCATTGTTAATATTTTTGGTGCATATTTAGAAACTTCTTCTCTTGGAGCAGCAATTTGTTTTAGCATTATTTCATCTAAAATATATTGTCTTGCTTTTTTTGTTCTTGCAAATGCTTCTTCTATTATTTTATATGATAATCCATCAACTTTTATATCTACTTGAATTGCTGTTATACCGTTTTTTGTTCCACCAACTTTAAAATCCATATCTCCAAAGAAATCTTCTAATCCTTGAATATCTGTAAGCATTATATAATTGTCTGGATTTTCGCTATCTGTTACTAATCCTGTTGATATACCTGCTACTGGATTTTTAATTGGAACACCTGCATCCATAAGTGCTAATGTACTACCACATATACTTGCTTGTGATGTAGAACCATTTGAACTTAATACTTCTGATACTACTCTTATTGTATATGGGAATTCATCTTCACTTGGTATTACTGGTACTAATGCTCTTTCAGCTAAAGCTCCATGTCCTATTTCTCTTCTTCCAGGTCCTCTTACTGGTTTTGCTTCTCCAACACTATATCCTGGGAAATTATATTGATGAATATATCTCTTTGTTTGTTCTTCATCTAATCCATCTAGTAATTGTTCATCTGCTGTCATACCTAATGTAGCAATTGACATTACTTGTGTTTGACCTCTTGTGAATACTGCACTACCATGTACTCTTGGTAATAATCCTACTTCACATGAAAGTGGTCTTATTTCATCTATTTGTCTTCCATCTGGTCTTTTATGTTCATTTAATATCATTGCTCTTACAGATTTTTTCTCTAATTTATATAAGCTATCTGCTATATCTGTTTTAATTTCTTCAGCTCTTTCTTCTCCATATTTTTCTACAAAATATGCTTTAACATCTTCAGCTAATTTGTCCATATTAGCGTCTCTTACTTCTTTTTCTGTAGCTTGTACATCTTTATACATTCTATCATAGAAATTAGTTTCTATTTCTTCAAATATGTCATGATCAACTTCAAAAGATTCGTATGCGAATTTTTCTTTTCCGATTTCTTCTTTTATTTTAGAAATAAATTCACAAACTTTTTTAATTTCAACATGTCCTGTTTTGATTGCTTCTAACATTTTATCATCTGGTAATTCTTTTGCACCAGCTTCTATCATTGCAATCTTATCCATTGTTCCTGCAACTAATAAATCTAATTCTGTTTTGTTTCTTTGCTCTAATGTTGGATTTATTACAAATTCTCCATCAACATAACCAACTTTAACTGCTGCTGTTGGTCCACCAAATGGTATATCTGATATTGCAAGTGCTGCAGATGTTCCTATCATTGCACAAACTTCTGGTGAATTATCGATTTCTACAGATAATACTGTTGCTGTAACTACAACATCATTTCTAAAATCTTTTGGAAAAAGTGGTCTTATCGGTCTATCAATTGCTCTTGATACTAATATTGCTTTATCAGCTGCTTTTCCTTCTCTTCTTGTAAATCCACCTGGTATTTTACCAGCTGCATACATTTTTTCTTCATAATCTACAGATAATGGGAAAAAGTCTATTCCTTCTCTTGGTTCTTTAGAAGCTACAACATTTACCATTACTACTGTATCTCCGTATCTAACTAATACGTTTCCATTTGCAAGTCCTGCAAGCTTACCTGTTTCTATTGTAAGTGTTCTTCCTGCTAACTCCATTGAGTATGTTTTAAACATAATTTTTTCCTCCTTTTATTTTTACTTTTAAGATAATCTTATTATGAAGGTAACCTCTAAAATATATTCTATTTTTTGATTTTCTTTATTATAATTATTTGTAAACGAGGTCGACCTTTGAGTAGCTCAGTCCCAGGCGGGCTATGGCTATTCCAATACCAGTTATCGTAATAATAAATTTGAAATTTGTAGTTAATACACCGCGGCTGGAGACCGCAAGTTTAAAATAATTATAATAAAGAAAATCAAAGTAACTAATAAAATACATTTTGCAAGCTACTTTACATAATAGACTGTCTTTAATAGCATAACAAGGCGGAATGTTTCCGCCTTTGTTAATTTTACTTTCTTAAATTTAATTTTTCAACTATTTCTCTGTATTTTGGTAAATCATTTTTTGCTAAATAGTTTAACAGGTTTCTTCTTTTACCTACCATTTGTAAAAGTCCACGTCTTGAATGATTATCTTTTTTATGAACTTTTAAATGCTCTGTTAATTCATTGATTCTTTGTGTTAATAGAGCTATTTGCACTTCTGATGATCCTGTATCTTTTTCATCTCTTGCAAAATTTTTAATGATATCTTGTTTAGTTTCTTTAGTCATTTTGCTTCCTCCTTTTATAAATTTAATTTGCCTTAAACTGAACTTAAAGCCGGATTTCTCTATTAAGCTAAGTATAAGGTAATTTTTACCATATCTATTTTACTATACTTTCTTCCTTTTTGCAAGTGTTTTATTAAATTTTATAGTTTTAATACTAATTCGCATTTTTTTCGAATTTCTAAATATAATTTTAATCTTCCAATTGTTCTATTGCCACAGCATAAACTAGATTATCGTTAGCTTCCTCTAAGCATTCTTTTAAAGTTAAAGTATCGCTCGAAAAAGTAGTGCCAACTTTGTATCCAAACTTACTTTCTTCATTAGAAAGATCCACTAAAATCAAATTCGATTCTAATATCAGTTCATTATACATTGAATCTATATTTTCATTCGTTGATTGGGTTAAAAACGGAGCTTCCACAGATACGACGTATTGGACGACGGGTAACCCGTGGTCTTCACTTATACCAATGATATATTCAAGACACATGGTCCCCATTTGATTCCCGTTTACTAAGCATGATGATAATCCCTCTACACCATTCCAATATTCTTCCTCCCAAGTTAAAATAACTGGTTCTTCACAGGTTTCTAAATCTGACCATTTTGTTGAACTATCTATTAAATATGGCGTTCCTAATACATATATGACGTGGGTAGGATTATTTGCTATTTTTATTGAACCCTCTATTACTAGCTCATCATCCCCTGCTCCGCCGTTTCCTGTTATAGTATTTACATATTCTTGTACACTGTCATATGGTGTGTCTGATACATTTAATCCACTCATATTTGCTTCCTCTTGATATTTTAATTCTGTATTTGTTTTTGCTCCTTTGGCTGTTCCTATTAAGTTACTGTTTATTACTACTGATACTGTTACTGCTACTAGTATTAGCATTACTATTATTGTTATTATTAACGCTATTAGCGTTATACCTTTATTATTTTTCATCTTCTATTCTCCTTCTAATTTATTCTTTTAAGTTCTTAAGAACCCCCAGTCGCACTTGCGTGCGACAGCCCCCTTATTAAAGGGGCTTTTATTTAGACTTTCCTTCTAAGTACGGACGAGCGATGCTCGCCCCTACGTTTTTAACGCGCAAAAAGTTGATATGCTTTTTAAGCGCATTATTAATAAATGCATTTTTCACATAGCAACTTTTATTCTTTTATATTTTATATATAATTTTTCTTCTATAAAATCACGTGTGTGTGTGTGTGTGTGTGTGTGTGTGTGTGTACAGCCTCAAGGCTTCTAACGTTTGTTAATTTCATACTTTTCTCCTTTGATTTTTTTTGGCAGGTCACTGAGTACATCCCCATACATTTACTTTGCAATTAAATTTTATATTATATTAAATTTGTTTGTCAATAGTTTTTTAAATTTTTCTGCAGCTTTTATTTGTTTTCGCCATATTTGCATAATTTCAAATCTTTACTACTAAATCTGCAACTCTTTTTGATGCCATGTCTACAAATTCGTTATATTCCATTTGATTATTTCCATTTGGTTTGTCTGATATTGAACGTATTACTATAAAAGGAACTTGATTAAGTATACAAACTTGTGCTATTGCAGCACCTTCCATTTCAACACAATCTGCACCAAATTTATTTCTTATTTTTTCTTTCATTGAATTTTCTGTTAAGAAAATATCACCAGATGCAATTATTCCCACTATAGCTTTATATTCTTGATTATTTTCTAATGTATAATTCCTATATTTTTCTACTAATAATGCATCACTTTCAAATGTTTTTCCTACCCCTGTAATATATCCTTTTTCATCTCCAAATGCAGTTGTATCAAAATCGTGTTGTACTAATTCTTTTCCTATAACAATATCTCCTATTTCTAAATTATCATTCAAAGAACCTGCTACACCTACATTTATTATATAATCTAGTTCAAATTTATCTATTATCATTTGTGTTACTCTTGCTGCATTAACTTTGCCTATTCCACATTTTATTACTATATATTCTTTATTATTTAATTCTCCAGAATAATATATTAAATCTTTTAATCTATCTTCTTTTACCTCATTAAATTTATTTCTTATTTCATGGAATTCTTGTTCCGTAGCAGTTATTATTGCTATTTTATTCATTATATCACCTCATTATATGTTGGGATTGGATTTATTTTATGTGATGCTCTCTCCTTTTTTAATTTTATCAAACAATCATCTTTTTCATTTCCAGTTGTGCCATTCAATATAAAGTTATCAATTTTTTCATAAGTAATACCTAGTTCATCTTCATCATTTTGACCTTCCCAAAGTTCAGCTGATGGCTTTTTATTTATTATGCTTTCTGGTATTTGTAAATGTTTTGCTAATATATATACCTCTCTTTTTGTAATGTTTGCAAGAGGATTTAAATCACATCCACCATCTCCCCATTTAGTAAAATACCCTATAGTACGTTCTGATAAATTTCCTGTTCCTATTACTAATAGATTATTGATTTGTGCATACTGATACAAATATGTCATTCTCATACGAGGTCTTAGATTTGCCTGTGCTAATTCCATATTTTCAGAATCTTGTGTTATCTTTAAGCTGTCAACAGCTGGTTTTATATTAAATACATGATATTTAAAATTAAACTTATTTATTAATTCCATTGCATGTTCATAACTTTTTGATTTCTCCATAGTATCTCCATATGGCATCATTACTAAATGTGTATCAATTTGGGCTTCCTGGCATAATCTTGAAACTACACTGCAGTCCACTCCACTGCTCATACCAAGAACTACTCCTTGTGCCTTTGCATTTTCAACTTTATTTTTAATCCATTCTGCTATTTTACAAACATATTCTTTTACATTAGATTCTGTAATTATAAATTTCTTATTTTCCATATAAACTACTCCCAAAATTTTATCAAGTTAATAGCCCAACACAGGAGAAAAACATATATAACCCCGACGAGATTGGGCGGATTTTATTCTAAATTATTTTATCAAATATTCCGTTTTTATTCAATTAGATTTCCTTTTTTCTTCTAATTTTTTTAAAAAACCACATGTTTTACAAAGATTGCAAGTAATAATCCTATTTTCAAAATTGCTTTTTATTGTTTGTGTCTTATCTTTATTTAATATGTCTTCTAAACTTTCATTAAAAATATTCCCCAAAGGTATGTCTCCATTATTATCTAAACAACATGGTACAACTGTTCCATCTACTAATATTGCAACTTGGTCTTTTAAAGCTAGACATCTTCCCTCATATATTATTTCTTTCCCATTTATGTTCGGCCAAGCAAATTCTATATCTTGGTTTATAAATAAGTTTTCTCTTAATTTTAAAAAGCTGTTTTGTTTTAATACCTCTATAAGATTTGAAGTCTTATAATACTCTTGAATTGTTTCTATTATTTCTCTATTTATTTCATTCTTCTGTAATTCACTAATATTCCATAATCTATATGAGATAATTACATTAGGCAATTGTTCTACACTTTCAAATATATTATTCAAATATTCTTTTTCTAAACATTTATTTTGAGTTATACTATGTATTGAAAAGTTTATTTGTCTTACAGCCTTTGAATTTTTTATAGTCTCTAGATTTTGTGTTATAAGAGTTCCATTTGTTGTGATATTCGCTTTTAGATGGTATTTCTCTAATACATTTAATATTTCATTTAATTTAGGATGTAATAGTGGCTCGCCTTTTACATGTAAACATATAAGATTAGTATACCTGTGAACTTTTTTAATTATCTGTTCAAAATCTTTTACACTCATATATTCCTTTTTTCTATTTGTATCTGGACAAAATTTACATTTCAAATTACATATATTTGTTATTTCTATATATATTTTCTTAAACATTTTTACCTCTTTCTTTTAAAAACAGCACCAGCCTAGTGTGGCTGGTGCTGTTAAGGAACCTATTTTTCTTTTGATACCTGAAATTTCAGATATCTGAAACCGTAAATAAATTGTCTCTCGACAAATATATACTTTTCTTTTAAGGCTTCTTCCATGTCGCACATTACATTCCAAGCGACGTTAGGATCTCTTGTCAAAGTTTCTGGATTAATTTGTACAACCGCCATACCAAAGATATTTACATCAACTTTTATCGGATAATCTCTGGTAATGTGCTCCGAATCTACTGCAAGTAGTTTATGCCGTCTGAGTGGAACCTCAAGGCATTTCCACACTTCTGCAATCTGTGCCTTAATTTTTTCTTGCTCATAACTTTTCATAAAGTAGTCCCTTTCTGCATATTCCTGCCGGATTATGGTCAATATTATATCAAACTTTCTTTGAATTGTCAAATTCTGGAAATATTGGAGCTATCTTTACATATTTCCGCTTTTATTTGGTTTTTGCATTTTTCCTTCTGGCCTCTGAATATCTCCATTTGGAAATTCTCCATCTGGCATTTGCATATTGGCATTTGTCCTCCTCCATTAGGCATCATATTATTTATTCCCATGCTTCCTACATTTGTTATAGTGCTTTCTATTGTTACTGTATCGACTTCATTACTGTCTACATATATTGTATATTTTTTTCCATTACTTAAGTTTGGTGAACATATTATTGCTGATTGATATTGTTTACTTGGAGAATGTGTTAATACTATATTTTCATTTGCATCTACTATCTTAATTTCTGAATCTGCACTTTGAATTTGGCTAAATGTAATATTTAAGCAATATATGCTAGAATTATTTGATATGCTTTGTGTCATTCCTGTGCTTCCACAAGCAATTAATGTACCTCCTGAAACTACAAATTCCTTATCATAATCTAATGCACCATTTCCACTATTTGTTGGTCCATCTACTTTTACAGTTCCACCATTTATATATCCTGAGCCATTTACATCTATTCCATCTCCTGATGCATTTACATATATTTCTCCCTCATTTATTGTTAATGTTCTGTTAATAGTTTCGTCATCACCAGCTACATTGATTCCATCATCGCTAGATACAATATTTATATTGCCACCATTTATTTCAATAATGCTACTCTCAATTCCTTCTGTACTTTTAGTAATATTAATTTTTGCTTCATTAATATATAGTCCATCATTTGAATTTATTCCATCATCTTCCGCTTCTATATTAATATTCGCATTAACTATAACTATTGTATCATCACTCTTTATACCATCTTCAAAATTAGCTTTTATATTCAATGTTCCTGTGCCATTAATAGTCAAATCATCATTACTAAATAAGGTCGCATTTGGTTCTTCATTTGCCTCATCATCATATACATAGTCTGTTCCATCTGTTAAAGTATTTATGCTGTTTTCAGCTAATGTTATAATAACCTTATCTGCTTGTTTTACATATATAGGAGCACTATTCTCACAAGTTATATTTACATTGTCTAATATTAATCTAACTTTATCTTCAGTTCCAGCATCTACAATTATTGCTCCATTTGTAGTTGTTCCTGTAATGTGATATGTTCCTTGTTTATCAATCTTTATTTCATTGTTTTCATCATTTATTATAAGATTTATTGTTTCATTCTCATCCCAATTATCATTTTTGTCTTCCTCAGAGTATTGATATGTTATTTGCTTATCTGAATTTTCCTGTTTTCCATTTACACATAATATTAATAATATTGAAATTGCTAATAAAATGCCTACAACTATTAGAATTATTCTTTTTTTACTCATTATAATTCATTCTCCCCTATTTCTATTCTTTCTAGAATAATATTTAAATTACCATTTTTACATCTTAATTCATCAATAAGCTCTTTTTGCTTCATTTCATCCTTTAACAAAACATTATATGTTAATTCAAACATACTTCCCATATTAGTTGTTTTTACTTTTTCCAAGCTGTATTTTGCTAGATACTTTTCAAATATTTCATCAAATATATTTGAAAAATCTAAATTTTCAGGTATTACTATCTTTAATTTTCTATCTTTTTTGTGTTCTCCAATTGGCATCTTAGAAAAAGTAATTAATGCAATACATATTATTAAAGCTGTTGCTATTGCAAATGTGATATATCCCATTGCTGTAGCTAAACCTATTGCCATTGCAAGAAATACGCTTGTAATTTCTCTTGATGTTCCTGCAACACTTCTAAATCTAATTAAACTAAATGCTCCTAAAACTGCTACTGATGTTCCTAAATTTCCATTTACCATCATTATAATTATTTGAACAATAGATGGCAGAACAGCAATTGTTATTAAGAAATTTTTATTATACCTTCCACTCATCATATGTACAATTGCAATCATAACTCCTAATACTAATGATACTCCTATACAAATAAGTGTATTTGTTATTGATAAAGTTCCTGCAGTACTATTTAAAATACTTTCAAACATAAAATTACCTCCATTATACTATTTTTTCTTTATATATCTCTCCATACTTTGAGAATGAATGAGGATATATTTGCAATTCTGATAAAATTTTTACAAACCACATCGGCATACTTCCTAATGTTTTTATTTCCATTATATATACTGGCACTTCTGTTAATAGTTCCCCGTAGTCTCCTTTTTCTAGTTTTAAATCATACTCACGGCTACGTATATTAAAATCAAATGTAACTCTAAATTCCTTATCTTCTATTCCTTCATATGCATATCTATCATAAGCTAAAAATATTGCTGGTTTTAGATTATATCTTTTAAAACAGTAATCTATTTCTCTCATTATTTGAGAATCTTCTTTTATATTTCCTTTATCTATATAATCATAAGCTTCTTGTAAAGTCATTTCAACTCTTCTTTTATATACCACACCTTTGTATTTTTTCTTTATTTCTAAAAACACATTACTGTCAAGCATCGGAGTTCCATAACTTCTTAATCTTACCTTTTCTTTGTAGGTTGGTTTATCTAAAGATGTTCTTATTAGTTCATAATTATCTGTATCAAAATATATATTACATATCGTACTAAAACCATATTTATCTAATTGCATTTTGCCCTCTAATGCTTTAATTAAGTCCTCATATTGTTTTGTTGATAATATATATTTCTTTTCTACTCTATTAAATATGTTCTTCCCCATATTCAATATCTCCTTTCCTGTCTTATTATATCTACGTTTTCTTAAAACAAAATTAAAGAAGAAATTTTTTCATTTCTTCTTTAATTTACCTGCATATGTAATTGAATCGTATCCATATTTATCTTTTAGATTATCCATTACTTTATCTATTTCATCTAGTTTTTCTTTATTTTTATTCTCAAATAGGGATAACTGTCTTTGTTCTTTATCTTCTAAATTATCTACTCTTACTCCAACAAGCCTTATAAAGGTTCCTTCTTTGTATAATTCTTTTAATAATTGTTTTGCTTTTGCATATATTTGCTTTGTACTAGATGTAGCTACATCTAATTTACCTTGATGTGATGAATCTATAAATTCTTTTGTTCTTAATTGTACATTTACTGTATTAGCAACTAAATTATATTTTCTTAATCTATATGTAACTTGTTCTGTAAGTTCCAGTAATACTTCCTCTATTCTTTCTATATTGCATAAATCCATTGGCAAAGTAAGTGAGTTCCCAACTCCTTTTGGGCTTTCATATTTATAATTTACCTCTGAATTATCTATACCATTAGCATACTCCCACATCATATTTCCGTGTTTACCAAAATTTTTTATTAATAAATGTCTATCTTTATTTGCCAAATCTCCTATAGTTTTTATTCCCATTTTATTTAGTTTTGGTACGCTCTTCCTCCCAAGCATAAATAATTCTGATACTGGTAAATTCCACATTTTTGTTTTTATTTCATCTGTGTACAATGTATGTATCTTATCTGGTTTCTCAAAATCGGATGCCATTTTTGCAAGTAACTTATTATTTGAAAGTCCTATATTTACTGTAAATCCTAATTCTTCTTTTACTCTTTTATTTATTTCCTTTGCTTTATTCTCTAAAGTATCTTTCATTAGATATTCTGTCATATCTAAAAAACATTCATCAATGCTATATCGTTCTATTTTATCTGTATATTCTAGTAATAACTTATATAGATTATTTGAATATTCCCTATAAATCTCAAAATTACCTTTAAATACTTGTATTTGAGGACATTTCTTTTTGGCTTGATATATTGGTTCTCCTGTTACAACTCCAAACTCTTTTGCCTTCATACTTTTAGCTAAAACAATTCCTTTTCTTGCTTCTTCATCTCCACCTATAATTGCTGGAATTGTTCTTATATCAACCGTTTCTCCATTTTTTAACTTATATACTGCAAGCCAACTTAAGAATGCATTATTTACATCTATATGTAGTATTTTTCTTTCCATAAGCATCACCTATAAGTATTATAGAACCTTTGTTTGTGTTTGTCAATATTATTTACTTATTATTAGATTAATCTTAAATAATATAGATTGAAAACGAGGTCGACCCCATGAGTAGCCGGAGGCGTGCAATTATTTACAATATTGATTATACAATCTTTTTAAATTATTTTTACTTATAGTCTTCTCTATTCCATTCTTACTTACTTCTGTATATACCGCTTCTAAGAAATTTGCTGTTTTTATGTTTATGTATTCTAAATCTTTTGTCCTATTCCAATATTCTAATTGACTACTATTCTTCCAATTTTTACCTAAATAAGTTTTTCCTGCTGCTAATGTATCACATACCATTTCTACTGCATATTTATATGGAATTACTGGTGTTCTATCTGGAGACTTTGCATCAAACCAATATTCATAATGGTGTTTATTTCTTCCTTTATGATGCAACCATGCTTTTGAATATCCATTTGTTTTTTTAGCTTCATTTATAGGGCTATGATCTCCAACATAAAATTTAACAGACTCTATAAATTCTGTAGGAGAGTACTTTGATAAATCATGTACTAATCCTCTCCATGGAATTCCAGCTTTTATACATAACTTAAATACTAGCCATTTATGTTTTGTTATTAACTTAAAATGTTTTATCGTTTTTACCATCTATATCCTCTCCTTTTGCATTATTATTTCAGTTCTATTATTCCCATCTCTAGTCCATTGGTCTTGTTAGACCCTCTATATGAATGTATAACATTTGAATTACATACTGTACATATTTTTGAATCTATTATGTTTTCTTGTTTTAATCCCTTTTCTTTAAGCATATCTATATTTAATTTAACTGTATCTATATGCCACTTACTATTATGTTTTTCCATTGCATTGTCTAAATTCTTAAATGAATTTTTAAATATATCCTTTACATTTTCGTCTACTTCAAAATGGCAACTTCTTATACTCGGGCTTATACAGCAAATTATATCTTTTGGATTACAACTATATAATTCTTCCATCTTATCTATAGTTTTTGCTGCAATATTTTGCACAGTTCCTCTCCATCCTGAATGCACATTTGCTATAACTTTTTTAGCTTTATCATACATCATTAATACAATACAGTCTGCATTTGTTGCACATATTGCGAGGTTCTTTTGATTTGTCATTAATCCATCTGTTCCTTGATAATCCTCTTCAAAGAAATCTGGCTCATTTTTATTTATTTTTCCATTTACTTTTTTTACTATATCTTTATGAACTTGATTTGTTTTTACTATATCATTATATTCTATTCCTATACTTTTGCATATCTTTTTATAACTATTTTTATTCTCTTCAATTTGCTCATTTGTTAGATTCTTAGGATTTGAATTGTATAAAGGCATTCTATAATCATTGTTTATTCCTATTGTAAATGCATGTGTTATGTTATCTTTATATTCTAATAATTTCCTGAATTGTAAGTATTCTATACCATCTTTATTTATATGAATAACATTTTCATTAGATAAATCCATATATATCCTCCTCGATAATTATAATACATTATTTTTCCCATTAATTCAAGAAGTATTATATAAAAAAATAAGAGCCTATAATTGGCTCTTATTTATCCTAAATCACAAGTTAATTCTTGCATTAAATTGTGTACTGGTACTATTTCTTTTACTTTATCTACATTACTTCCACAGAATAGTAATGCTTTATCTAGCCTTCCTTCTACTGCATTTATTAATGCTTGCGTTATACAATATGGTGTGTTTACTGCATCGCATGTTCTTATGCATTTATAGCATTTTTCTATTTTGCATTTTGCTTGTTCTGTTGATTTTATAAAATTATTGTATATTGCTCTTCCTGGCATTCCAACTGGACTTTTAATTATTTTTACGTCCTCTTTTTTTGCATTTATATATGCCTGTTTGAATTCATCTGATGCATCACATTCTTCTGTTGCAACAAATCTTGTTGCCATTTGAACTCCTGATGCTCCTAAATCTAAATATTTTTTTATATCCTTAGAATCCCATATTCCTCCTGCTGCTATTACAGGTATTTTTGTTCCTGTTTCTTCTTCTACACCTTTTATGTATTCTACTACTTCTGTTGTTATATTTTCTAACTTGTTTTCTTCGCTTTCTAATTCTTCTGCCTTATACCCTAAATGACCTCCCGCTTCAGGTCCTTCAATTACTATCATATCAGGTGTATAATCATATTTATTTTTCCAATGCTTTACAATTAGCTTACAACATCTTAAAGATGAAACTATTGGAGCAATTTTAGTTTTAGTCCCCTTTACATATTCAGGTAACTCTTTTGGAATTCCTGCGCCAGAAATAATTAAATCTATTTTCTGCTTTACACATTCCTTTACTATTTCCGCATAATTGTTTAAGGCAACCATAATGTTTGCTCCTATTATGCCATCTTTACCAGCTATTTTTCTAGCAGCTTCAATCTCCTTTTTTATTGCAGTTTTATTTGCTTCCAAAGGATTTTTGCTAAAGTTTTCTTCTTGGTATCCAATATCTGCTGTAGATATAACACCAATTCCACCTTCTTTAGCAACTGTACCTGCCAACTTATGCATAGATACGCCAACTCCCATGCCACCTTGTATTATTGGATATTTGGAAGTTTTTTCACCTATTTTTATACCTTTCAATATTCTTATTCCTTTCCTTTTTTTATGTAGTCTACAACATCACCAACTGTTTTAATATTTTCAGCTTCTGTATCTGGTATTTCTAAATCAAATTCTTCCTCTAAACTCATAATTAATTCTACTATGTCTAAAGAATCTGCTGCTAAATCATCAATAAAGCTAGCTTCTTTAGTTACAGCCTCCTCTTCTGCTCCTAAATTTTCAACTATTAATTTTTTTACTTTTTCAAATATTTCTTGTTCATTCATTTTAAATACTTCCTTTCTTTCATAATCTATTGTTTGTACAAACTAGCCCAACGCAGGTGTTATATATTTTTTTCGAATAAAAATAGGCAACAAGCCAACGGCTTACGGACTACCAGCGCAGCCATGTTGACTGCTTTTTATGAGAACAAAAATATATAACACCGACGAGATTGGGCGGACTACAAGGTACTATGTACCTATAATATTATAACCATTATCAGCATAAACAACTTGCCCTGTGATGCACTCAGACATACTGCTCAATAAAAATGTTGCAACATCGCCTACTTGCTCTATTGTTACATTCTTATGTAACGGTGCTTTTTCTTCTACTATTCCTAGTATAGAACTAAAATCTTTTATTCCTTTTGCAGATAATGTTTTTATAGGACCTGCTGAAATTGCATTTACTCTTATTTGCTCTTTTCCTAAATTTTCTGCTAAATATCTTACACTTGATTCTAATGCTGCCTTTGCAACTCCCATTACGTTATATCCACTTAAAACCTTTGTAGAACCATAATATGTTAATGTTATAATACTTGCTTTTTCATTTAACATATCTAGCTCTTTTGCCATCCTTGCTGCTAATACAAGTGAATATGCACTTACATCATTTGCATGTGCAAACCCCTCCTTTCCTGTATATATAAAATCATTGTGTAAGTCTTCTGTATTTGCATGTGCTATTGAGTGTACTATTCCATCTATCTTTCCATGTTCTTCTTTTATTTTCATAAACGTTTCTTTTACTACTTCATCAACAGAAGCAGCATTACATGCATATGCTTTTGCACCTTTAAAATCAGATATTAATTCCTCTATTTTTTGCTTGTTTTCTGTATCCATATATGTGAATATTAATTGAGCACCATTTTCATAAGCTGATTTAGCAATACCATAAGCAATACTCCATTTATTTCTTATTCCCATTATTAATATTTTCTTATTCTGTAATAACATTTTTTACTCCCTTCTTATTTATTAATTGTAATAAATATATAACCCCGACGAGATTGGGCGGACTTAATACGATGTATATTCACCCATATCTCTAAATTTTATATAACGTTGTTCTTTTATTTCATGTCCCTCTTTATTCTTAAAAGACTCTACCTGTGTAACTATTTCTTTTCTTATATTCTTAAATATATTCTTATCTTCTTTTATTATTTTATCTATTATGCCAAAATCATATAAGTCTTTTGCAGTTAATTTCATTTCTTCTGCTGCTTCTGGGGCTTTACTTCCATCCTTCCACACTATACTTGCATATCCTTCAGGTGAAAGTATTGAATATATTGCATTTTCAAGCATCATTATATGATTTCCTACTCCTATTGCTAAAGCTCCGCCACTTGAGCCTTCTCCTATTACAACTACTATTGTTGGAACTGTTAAGTTTGCCATTTCATATATACATCTCGCAATAGCCTCTCCGCTGACCTCTTTCTTCTGCCTCTAATCCAGGATATGCTCCTTTTGTATCTATGAATGTTATTACTGGTCTTCTAAATTTTTCAGCCTGTTTCATAAATCTAATTGCTTTTCTGTAACTTTCTGGGTTAGGCATTCCAAAGTTTCTCTCTATATTTTCCTTTGTGGTTCTTCCTTTTTGTTCTGCTATTACTGTATATGTTGTATCTCCTATGGTTCCTAAGCCACAAACTATTGCTTTATCATCTTTAAAATTCCTATCTCCATGTAATTCCAAAAACTCATCGAATATGTTTTCTATATAGTCTAGTGATGTTAATCTTTCTGGATTTCTTGCAATTGTTACTCTTTCCCATGCGGTTATTTGTTTTGCCACTTACTGTTCCCTCCTTTATGCAGTTTTACAATTTTGCTTAGAGTGTGCTTTAATTTTTTTCTTTCTACTATTTTATCTATAAAGCCATGTTCTAATAAAAACTCTGATGTTTGGAATCCTTCTGGTAGTTCTTGTTTTATTGTTTGTTCTATAACTCTTGGACCTGCAAATCCAATCATTGCACCTGGTTCTGCAAGTATTATATCTGCTACACTTGCAAAACTTGCTGTTACTCCACCATATGTTGGGTCTGTTAATATTGATATATATAGATTTCCAGCTTCATTTAACTTTGTAAGAGCTGATGTTGTTTTCGCCATTTGCATAAGAGATATTATACCTTCTTGCATTCTAGCTCCTCCAGAAACACAAAATATTATGAGTGGCAAATTTAGCTCAATTGCTTTTTCTATTGAATATGTGATTTTTTCACCAACTACACTTCCCATACTTCCCATAAAAAAGTTATTATCCATTATGCATATTACAACTTGTTCACCATCTATTTTTCCTGTTCCACATCTTACTGCTTCTTGTAATCCTGTCTTTTTCTGCAGAGCTTCTATTTTTCTCGGATACTCACTAATATTTAATGGATTTACATTTTTTAGTTTTAAGTCAAATTCTTGATATGTACCTTTATCTATAATGTGTTCTAATCTTCTTCTACTCGATAATCTAAAGTAGTTTCCACAGTTAGGACATATATTATAGTTTTCATTTACAGTTTCTTTATATATGATTTCTTTGCATTTATCGCACTTAATCCATTTTCCTACAGGTATATCCACTTTGTGTTCTATTTTTGTTTCTGGTATGTTGCTTTTTCTTATTTTGTCTACTATCAAATCTTTGCCTCCTTTCTAAAATGTTTCTATCAACGATGTATCATAATCTCCTGTTTTAAAGTCTGAGTTTTGTATAAGGTCTAATAGAAAGTCTATATTAGTTTCTACTCCTTCTACAACCAACTCTTCTAGTGCTTGCTTTAATTTAGCTATTGCTTCATTTCTATCTTTTCCATGAACTATTATTTTTGCAATCATTGAATCATAATATGGAGGTATTGTATATCCTGCATATATTCCTGAATCAATTCTTACACCATTTCCTCCTGGTAAGTTTAACCCTGTTATTGTTCCGGGTGATGGCATGAAGTTTTTGTTTGGATTTTCTGCATTAACTCTTACTTCTATAACATGACCTGTTAAATTTATATTATTTTGCTTATATGATATTTTCTCTCCTGATGCAATTTTAATTTGTTCTTTTACAATATCTATTCCTGTTAATACTTCTGTTACTGGATGCTCAACTTGTATTCTTGTATTCATTTCCATAAAATAGAAGTTTTTATTTTTATCAACTAGAAATTCAACTGTTCCAGCATTTGTATAATTTGATGCTTTAACTGCCTTTATTGCAGCTTTTGACATTTTCTCCCTTAAATTAGCATCTAAAACTATTGATGGACTTTCTTCTAAAACTTTTTGATTCTTTCTTTGAACTGTGCAGTCTCTTTCACCTAAATGTACTGCATTTCCAAATTCATCAGCTAATACTTGAACTTCTATGTGTCTTGGATTCTCTATATATTTTTCTATATATATATCATCATTATTAAAAGATTGCTTAGCTTCTTTCTTTACTATGTTTACTAAACTTTCCAAATCCTGTTCTTGTTTTACAATTCTTATTCCTTTTCCTCCGCCACCATTTGCTGCTTTTAGTATTACTGGATACCCAATATTTCTTGCAATTTGTCCTATTTCTTTTAAAGTTTTATCTTTTAAGTCCATGCCAGGAATTACAGGAATATTGGCATTTCTCATTAATTCTTTACTATTTACTTTATCTCCCATTTGTTCTATTATAGAGTAATTTGGACCAATAAATTTTATATTACATTCCTCACACATTTTTGCAAACTTTGCATTTTCTGATAAGAATCCAAATCCTGGATGAATGCTATCGCTACCCGTTATATGTGCTGCTTCTAATATGTTTTTCACATCTAGGTAGCTTTGGTTTGCAGGCGCTTTTCCGATGCATATTGCTTCATCTGCAAGTTTAGTATGTAGAGAGTTTTTATCTATTTCCGAGTATACAGCAACCGTTTTTATTCCTAATTCTTTACATGCTCTTATAACTCTAACAGCAATTTCGCCTCTATTTGCTATTAATACCTTTTTTAACATTTATTTTCTCCTTTTTCGTTTAAAACTTCGAAGGCTGGCAAGAAAGCCCCTTTATTCAAGGGGGCTGGCGCACGTAAGTGCGACTGGGGGTTCTTTAAGTATTTCTTTGAAGAAAGAACCTTCCGTCAGCCTTCGGCTGCCACCTCCCTTGTTAAAGGAGGTTTCAGCCAATTCTTTGAATATTAGGCTACCAATGGTCGACCCTACAACGTTTACAATAAGGGTATTTCTTAAACCACTGCGAATGTTAATTCACCTTTTGCGGCAATTTTACCTTCGACTGTAGCCATAGCTTCTCCAACTCCAATTGGACCTTTTCTTTTAACTATTTTCACTTCTAGTTTTAATCTATCTCCTGGAACTACCATTTTCTTAAATTTCATTTTGTCAATTCCACCAAAAATAGCATTCTTACCCTTGTTTTCTTCCATAGATAAAATAGCTACTGCTCCTGCTTGTGCTAAACTTTCTACTATTAAAACACCTGGCATTATAGGATTTCCTGGAAAATGTCCTTTAAAATGTGGTTCTTCTGCTCTTACATTTTTATATGCTATACAACTTTCTCCTGGAACATATTCTTCCACTTCATCTATCATTAGGAATGGATCACGTTGTGGAATTATCTTTTCTATCTCTTCTTTATTTAACATCTTGATTTTCCTTTCTTTTTGCGTCTTCGAAGACTGGCAAGAAAGCCCCTTTATCTAAGGGGGCTGGCGCACATAAGTGCGACTGGGGGTTCTTTAAGTATCTCTTTGAAGAAAGAACCCTCCGTCAGCCTTCGGCTGCCACCTCCCTTGTTAAAGGAGGTAGCAGTTAATCCTTCGAAGAATTATTTTAAATTTATACTATTTTAAATAGTGGTTTGCCATAATCAACAGTCTCACCATTTCGAACATATATCTCCTCAATTGTTCCTTCATATTCACACTCAATTTCATTCATTAACTTCATTGCTTCGATTATGCAAAGAACAGTTCCTTTTTTTACTTTGCTTCCTTTTTCTACATAATCCTTAGCATTTGGTTCTGGTTTTAAATAAAATGTTCCTACCATTGGAGATGTTACTATTTTTCCTTCTGTTTCTTCTTTCTTTTCTTCTGGTATTGCTACCCTATATTCTTTTTTCTCTATAACTTCACTTCTTACATTTCCATCTTTTTTCATACTTATTTTAGTACCTTCTGGAAATTCAATATCAATACTAGTTAATTTTGAATTACTCATATCTTCTATTATTTTCTTAATTTGTTCATATTCCATATTGTTAAACCTCCTTATATTTCTTTAGAATGATTGAACTATTGTGTCCCCCAAATCCTAATGAATTAGACATTGCTACGTTTACTTCTTGACTAATTCCTTCGTTTGGAACAACATTTAAATCACATTCTTCATCAGGTACTTTATAATTTATTGTTGGAGGTATAAATCCTTCTTGTATCGCTTTTACACAAGCTACTGCTTCAACTCCACCTGCTGCACCTAATAGATGTCCTGTATTTCCTTTAGTAGAGCTTATTTTTACTGTTTTGCTACTGTCTCCTAATGCTGTTTTTATAGCAGATGTTTCGCAAGAGTCATTTAATGGTGTTGATGTTCCATGAACATTAATATAATCTATATCTTCTGGTTTTATATTTGCATCCTCAATTGCTTTTATCATAGCTTTTGCTCCACCTTCTCCATTAGGCGCTGGTGAAGTAATATGGTAACTATCTGAAGTTGCACCATATCCTATTATTTCTGCATAGATATGTGCTCCTCTTTTTTTAGCATGTTCTAATTCTTCTAATACTAATATTCCTGCTCCTTCTCCCATTACAAATCCAGATCTTTCTTTATCAAATGGGATACTTGCTCTATTCTTATCAGTTGTTGTGTTTAGTGCTTTCATATTAGAAAAACCAGCTATTCCTGATGGTGTTATTGAAGCCTCTGCACCGCCTGCTACAACTGCATCTTCATAACCATGTTTAATCATTCTATATCCTTGACCTATTGAATGTGTTGCACTTGCGCATGCTGTTACAATTGCCTCTGATTCTCCTTTAGTTCCAAGTTCTATTGCAATATTCCCTGCAGCCATATTTGTAATTGCCATTGGTATGTACATTGGAGATACTCTATCTGGGCCTTTTGTTAACACTTTTTCATTTTCTTGTTCTATTGTTTTTAATCCACCTATTCCTGAACTAACAATGACTCCAACTCTTTCCATATCTGTATTTTCTGGTGTAATACCACTATCAACAAATGCCTCTTTTGCAGCTATTATTGAAAATTGTGTAAATCTTTCTAATCTTTTAGCTTGTTTTCTATCAAAGTATTCTTCTGGGTTATAGTTTTTCACTTCTGCAGCTAGTTTCACTTTATAGTTTTCTGTATCAAATAAAGTGATTTCATCTATACCGCATTTATTTGTTTTTAACCCTTCCCAAAATTCTTTTGTATTATTTCCTATTGGAGTTATAGCTCCAACACCTGTTATTACTACTCTTCTTTCCATTACTACATTCTCTCCTTCTATATTATTAATTGTATAAATTAGCCCAACGCAGGGGCTTATATATTTAGAAAAAATTGAGGACCCCCGAAAAACTTCCCAGGCGTCTCCATCGTGGGCTCAATTTTTAATAAATATATAACCCCGACGAGATTGGGCAGACTATATAGTAGTTATCTAACCCTACATTACCATACCACCGTCGATATTTATTATTTGCCCAGTAATATATGAGCTTGCTTCTGATGCTAAAAAGCCAACTACATTTGCTACATCTTCAGCTTTTCCCATTCTATTTACTGGAATTTGTTTCTTTATATTTTCTTTTACAGAATCTTGCAATACGTCTGTCATATCTGTTTCTATAAATCCCGGTGCTACTGCATTTACTAAAATATTTCTACTTGCTAATTCTTTAGCTAGACTTTTTGTAAATCCAATTATTCCTGCTTTAGAAGCGGCATAATTGCATTGTCCTGCATTACCACTTATCCCAACAACTGAAGATATGTTTATTATTCTTCCTTCTCTTTTCTTCATCATGTATGGTACTACATTTTTTGTTATATTAAATGTTCCTACTAGATTTACATTTATAACTTTTGTAAAATCTTCTGGTTTCATTCTCATTATTAATGTGTCTCTTGTTATACCTGCATTATTTACTAATACATCTATTTGACCAAATTTTTCAATTGCTGAATTTACTATTTTTTCACTATCTTCATATACAGAAACATCACCTTGTGCTTCTAATACGTCTACTCCAAATTGTTTTATTTCTTCTACTGTTTTTTCTACTTCTGGATTTCTATTTACATAGTTTAAAACAATGTTATATCCTTTTTTTGCGAATTTAATTGCTATTTGCTTTCCGATTCCTCTGCTAGAACCTGTTATTAATGCTACTTTACTCATTTATTATCATTCCTTTCTTATTAATTTTACAAACTAGCCCAACGCAGGGGCTTATATATTTAGAAAAAATTGAGGACCCCCGAGAAACTTCGCAGGTGTCTGCATCGTGGGCTCAATTTTTAATAAATATATAACCCCGACGAGATTGGGCGGATTGTTTATATACTCTTATAAAGATTATGTTTCTAAATAATTTATAGTTTCTTCTAATGTTTTCACATCGTTTATATTTAAAATTTTTACCTCTTTATTTGTTCTTTTAATAAATCCAGCTAATGTTTTTCCTGGTCCTATTTCTATAAATGTATCTACTCCCATTTCAAGCATAGTTTCTATTGTTTTATCAAAATAAACTGGACTTATAATATGTCTTTGCAATATTTCTTTCACATTATCTTTATCTGTATATGGCATTCCATCTATGTTTTTTATTACTGTTTTATTAGTTTCTTGGATATGTACTTTTTCAAGTTCTTTTCCTAATTCTTCTGATGCTTTTGCTAGTTTTATTGTATGGAATGGTCCAGATGTTTTTAATTCTATTGCTCTTTTTGCACCTGTTTCTTTTGCCTTTTCTATTGCTTCTTCTACTGCTGTTTTTTCTCCTGATATTACAATTTGACCTATACAGTTATAGTTTGCAGGTGTTACAAATCCGCTTGTTATACTTTTGCAAATTTCTTCTACTTGGTTATTTTCTAGTCCCATAATTGCAGCCATGCTCCAATCACCCTCAGGTACCAAATTGTGCATCAATTCTCCTCTTTTTTGTACTGTCTTTATTCCTTCTTTTAAACTTAAAATACCGC
The DNA here is from genome assembly GCA_045650705.1 of Clostridia bacterium. Lineage (GTDB taxonomy): Bacteria > Bacillota > Clostridia > TANB77 > CAG-508 > UMGS1781. The sequence continues at coordinate 5,060 of JAZRRK010000031.1, read as the reverse complement.
TATATATTAATGCTGAATATTCTCCTAAACTCAAACCACTACTTACCTCAGCATTTATATTATGTTTCTTTAAAATTTCTAATATAGCTAAACTCATTGTTAAAATACATACTTGCGTATTTGATGTTTTATTTAATTCTTCTTCTGTCCCATCAAATGTAATTTTGGCAATATCCATTCCTGTTACATCTTTTACATACTGATACATGTTTCTTGATTCTTCATAATTTTCATATATATCTTTTCCCATGCCAATTGATTGTGAGCCTTGCCCTGGGAATACAAATCCTAGTTTCATACGATACCCCTTTCTATAAGCTTTTCTTCAAATAAGTTACAAAATTTTGTTATGATTTTTGTTCTATCTACATTAATGTCAAACTCTTTTTTTATGGATGTGGCAATGTTTTCTATCTCCTTTGGAAAAACTGTTTGCATTGTGTTTATCCCTATCCCTATCGCAATATATTTTACGGTTTCACCACATACTTTATCTTGAGTTAGTATTCCTCCTATTTTTCTATTGTTATATACAATATCATTAGGAGATTTTATACCTAGTTCTATATTGTATAAATTCTTTATTGCTTCTATAAGTGTTTCAGCTATTTGAATAGTTATTCCTTCTAATTTTTCTATTTTACAATTTGCATATATTACAAATGAAAATGCTATATTATTTTTTTCTGTTGTATGCCATGTTCTTCCATGTGTTCCTATTCCATTTGTTTGTATATCTGCCATTACAATAGTTCCATTTTGTATATTTTTATCTATTTGCCTTAACAGCTCCAACTGTGTGGAATCTATAGTTTCATAATAGATTACATTTCTGCCTAGAAGATTAGTTTTTACTCCTTCTAATTCCATTTTATTGTTTTTAGCTCCTCTTGTCTTTTTATTTTAGATGTTGTTGTTTTTATTAATGGCTCTTCTGTAAGGATTATTCCACGTATTATCTTGTATGCGGGAAGTGTTTTGTTTATCATTCTAATTTGATTATTTATTGATGTATATATTTCTTGTTCACTGTTAATTTTATATGCTTCTTCTACTATCTTTTTATCATATACAATCTTTGCATATATCTTAATGTCATTCTCATCTTCTGCACTTCTTTTTTCAAATACAAAACTTTCCTTTACTCCTTCTATTCTGTTGATTAATCCTTCTAGTTCTTCAGGGAATATGTTTTTACCGTTTTTTAACACGATTACACTTTTCTTTCTACCACATATAAATATATAACCTTCTTCATCTATTCTTGCTAAGTCTCCTGTATAGAACCATCCATCTTTTAAAACTGCAGATGTGGATTTTTTATCTTCATAATATCCCATCATTATGTTAGGGCCTTTTACAACTAGTTCGCCAATTCCTTCATTATTTGCATCTTCTATTTTAGCTTCCACTGTTGGAACAGCCTTTCCTATTGAACCTACTCTGTAGTATTTATTATTTCCTATCCCTATTACTGGAGATGTTTCAGTTAATCCATATCCTTGAACTAGGTTAATTCCAAAATCTCTGTATCCTTGTTCTACTTTGCTATTTAATGCTGCTGCTCCACTTATTAAAAGTCTTACATTTCCTCCTAGCATATTATGTACTTCTTGAAATTCTTTTTTCTTTTCTGCCATTCTGAAATCTTTTGTATCTTTGATTTTTTGTTGTATCTCTTCTAATTTTCCTTGTTTCTGCAATTTCTTTAACATGTTTTTATATATGTTTTCATAAATCGCAGGTACACACGCCATATATGTTATCTTGTACTCATTCATATTATCTACAATGTATTTTAGTCCATCACAGAAGGTTACTTGCATTCCTTTATATAGAGCCATTAAGAATCCTACTGTGCACTCAAATACATGGTGTAATGGTAAAAATGATAACATTATGTCTTTTTCAGAAACATCAAGTGTTGATGCTATACTCATTAGATTAGAACATATATTTCTATGAGATAAAGCAACTACTTTGGAAGCAGCTGTAGTTCCAGAAGTAAAGAGCATTATATTCATTTTTTCTGCATCTATTTCTGCATCTATAAACTCTCTGTTTCCTGATTCTACTAGTCTTCTTCCTTTTTCTATTAATTCTAACTCTGAATAAATTCCTTTTCCATGTTCTTTTCGATCCATACATATTAGATGTTTTAATTTCCCTGTGCCCTCTAAAATTGCTCTTTTTAATGTTTCTTCATATTTAGCTGTATAGAATATCGCTTCAACTTCAGAACGTTCTATAAGATTTATTAATTCATTTTCTGGTAATGATTTATCTAGTGGTACTACTATTCCTGTTCCACATACTATTGATAGATAAGCTATTTGCCATTCATATCTGTTTTCTCCAATTACTGCTATTCTTTTTCCTTTTAGTCCCATATCTATTAATGCTGTTCCTAAGTTATCTACCATATCTCTTGCTTCTTTATGTGTAATAGTATAATATTTGTTTTTTTCTATTTTTATTTTATATGCAATATTTTTTGCATACATTGGTTTTGTTTTGTTTAACATATCTTTTAAGTCGGTTATCTTTAAGTATTCATATATAGGTTCTTGCATTTACATTCTCCTTTTTTCAATGGTATTATTTTACAATAGTTTTTTGCAAAAGTCATTAGACTGAGAGGTCAGTATAATGCAAAACAAGGGATTACAGAATTTTTTTCTGTAATCCCTTATCATTTTATTAAATTGATTATTTTTCTAAACCTCGAACCACTGTATTCACAAATCCATTATAAACTTGTTCTACATTTGTTTCTTCTTCAACTTTCATTCTGTATATTAAGCTAGAACATGTTACTCCAAATACTCCTGCTGCTAATGCTTGTACATTGCCATCATAAAATTGGCCTTTTTCAATTCCTTCTTCTATTATTTTTTCTAATATCTTTATGTATTCAAACACATATTTTTTACATTTCCTACTTTTCTCATCTTTGCCCCATATTTGACTTAATACTAAATTTATAAAATTTTCATATTTTACTGTTACTTTTACTTGTACCAATATCACTGCTTTTATTTTATCTATAGCTGTATCAGCATCTTTAATCTTTATTTCAATACTATTTCTTAGAAGCCTCATTCCTTCTTCAAGTAACATATTTAAAATGTCTTCTTTTTTCTCAAAGTGATAGTACAATGTTCCTTTTGCTATTCCTGAAACTGCTGTTATTTCTTCTACGCTTGTTGCATCATACCCTTTTTCTGCAAATAATTTCATTGCACATTCAAATATTCTTCTTTTTGTTCTATTCATATTACCTCCACATTTTTTGGTTTGTAATATTGTACTATACTTTTTTAACTTTTTCAATATTTTTTTAACATACTTTTCGTAGTTCTTTTGCATTTTCTATTGCTACATCTGTTATCTCTCCATTTGATATTCTAGCTATCTCATATATTGTTTCTTCTTCATTTAATTCTTTTATATTTGTTCTGGTTTTACCATTTTCTACTTCTTTATATATATAATAATTACTGTTTCCTTGTGCTGCTATTGTTGCTAAGTGTGTTATGCAAAGTGTTTGATGTTTTCTTGATATAATTTTCATCTTATCTGCAACTGCTTTTGCTGCTTTTCCACTTATTCCTGTATCTATTTCATCAAATATCAATATTGGAACTTCGTCTATATCTGCTAAAACTGTTTTTATTGCTAACATTATTCTAGACATTTCTCCACCTGAAGCAATTTTACTAAGTTCTTTATATTCTTCTCCAATATTTGTGCAAATTATAAATTCTACTTTATCATATCCATTTAAATTATAATTTTCTTGTTTTTCTATCTTTATATTAAATTTTGCATTAGGCATTTCTAAGTCTTTTAATTCTTTGTTTATTTTATTACTTAATATTATTGAATATTTATTTCTAATTTCATTTATTTTACTGCATAAAGTTTTCATTTGATTCTCTGTTTCTTTTAGTTCTTTCTTCAATTGTGTGTTTATTTCATCTACATTTGCAATTTGATCTATTTCTGCTTTTAACTTATCTTTATATTCCAATATTTCTTCAATACTATTTCCATATTTTCTCTTTAGTGATGTTATTATATCTAATCTTCTCTCTACTTCATCTCTCTCATATTCATCAAAATTAGCATCTTCTTTTAAGCTTGATATATCTCTAGCAGTTTCTTGTAACTCATAATATATACTTTTTAGTTCTGACAATTTTTCTTTATATATTTCACCATATTCTTCTATTTTTTCTAAACATCTAATTGAATTTGATATATTTTCTATTGCATTTTCATTTATATTAACATCTATTGCATTTAAGTTTTCTTTTAACTTTTCGCTATTCATCATTATCTTATGTTTTTCTTCAAATTCTATATCTTCTCCTACTTTTAAGTTGGCAACGTTTATCTCATTAAATTGATATCTTAATAGATCAAGTCTTCTTTCTTTCTCTGTTTCATCTCCATAATTATTTTTCAGATTGTTTTTTATCTCGTTATACTTCATAAAATATCCTTGATATTCTACTTTTATATTTTTCAATTCGTCAGCTATAAAACTATCTAAATATTTTATATGTTTTGACTCATCTAATAAATTTTGATTATCATGTTGGCCATGTATATCTATTACTTTACACATAAAGCTTTTTAGTTCAGCTACTGTGACCAGTTTTCCATTTATTTTACATGTATTTCTTCCATTTGAATAAATTTCTCTTGAAATTATAATATTCCCATCTTCTGCCAATTCATTTTGAGGATAGAAAATACTTGCTTCTATTAAAGAATAGTCTTCTCCTTTTCTTATCATTTCTTTTGAGAATCTTCCACCTGATATTATTCCTAATGAATCTATTATTAGCGTTTTTCCAGCACCAGTTTCTCCTGTTAATATGTTGAACCCTTGATTTAAGTCTATGCTCAAATCTTCAATTATCCCTATGTTTTTTATGTGTAATGTTGTTATCATTTCATCGCCTCTTTACAAATATTTGTTTGCTTTATTTTATATTCTTTTTTATGCCTTGTCAATAGTTTTCAAAAAAATTGTATTATTTTTTGTTTCT
>JAZRRK010000030.1:0-9477 GCA_045650705.1 Clostridia bacterium | reverse complement strand
GATATTGTTTTACCTAAACTATCATACTGTTTAGAAAAGAAGTTCAATGTACCTCATCACCCTAAACAAAAATATAGAGTCAAAAAGAATAATGATATAGAAGAATGAGAAAAATATTGGCAACTTATAAATTTTTCTCGTGTTCTCGTTTCCATTTTTTCTATAGAAACGAGAACCGCAACTACTATTAAGAATATGATAATTAATTTATTATGTTTAAATCTTTAAACAAAGTCGTTTCCCAAATAATTGTGCAAACAAAGGATAGTGTACCGAATAATGTGCAATATAGTAAGGTAAAATAAGTTTTTCCGCATCTCTTATTACAAATTTAGCTCCTAAAACTTATGTACCCAAAAATGCCAAATCAGGTACATATACGATATTTTTACAGATTTTCCACTCACTGCGTGGAAAATCTAGTTTTACTTTGCTACACTTTTTCGTTCCTATGCTTATTGAGGATATGTCTAAATCTGCTTTCGTAAGAAATTTAAACAGAACATTCTTTTACTTTGATTTATCTTTTTGGACAAGCATATTACATTTGGTATATTCAGAAAAATTATGTACTTTTGCAATTCAAAAATTCAATAGTGTAATACTTTATATTTAAACATTTACCTTTGAATTTAAACATCATAAGTGATTGATAGTATGCTAATAAAATTGTAAAAAGAATCAACTAGTTAGAGTTGTACTTAATATATGACAAGACGGATAGAATATATAATTGATGAAATAATTGATCAATATATGTACGCAGACAAAACTTTTCGTCCATGGATTATCGGATTTAGTGGAGGAAAAGACTCTACGGTATTATTGACATTGGTGTGGTTTGCTCTGAGAAGAATAAAGGAAAATGCAATTGCTCCATTCCAATTAAGGCGTCCTGTGTATGTTGTGTGCAATGATACCTTGGTTGAAAATCCAATAATAGCAACGTATGTTGATAATGTATTAAATCAAATAGAAAACTCGGCAAGAGAAGAAGATTTACCTATATTTGTCCGTAAAACCATTCCAAAATTAGAAGATTCTTTTTGGGTAAATGTTATTGGTAAAGGTTATCCTGTACCTAATAATGCTTTTCGTTGGTGTACTGATAAAATGAAAATAAAGCCTACTGCTAGATTTATTGTTGAACAAGTGGATGAATGCGGAGAAGCAATAATACTTATTGGTACAAGAAAAGCTGAAAGTGCTACGAGAGCACGATCGATAAAAAAACATGAAATTCATGGTAAAAGATTGACAAATCATACCATTTTAAAAAATACATTTGTATATGCACCAATAAAGGAATTGATGTTAGAAGAGGTTTGGTACATTATTAACGCTATCCCTTCTCCTTGGAATTTTGATAATTCGATATTGTTCAATATTTACAAAGATGCAAGTGCAGATGATTATGAATGTCCGACAGTAGTGACAGATAAAAGTCACGGGTCTTGTGGACAAAGTAGATTCGGTTGTTGGGTTTGTACTGTTGTAAAAGATGATAAATCAATGTATTCTCTTATAAAAAATGGCAGAGAATGGATGAAACCATTGTATGATTTTCGCATCGAAATTGATAAAGAACGGAATATTGTGGAAAATAGAATGCCATACAGAAGAGATGGAAAACGAGCAATAAATGATATGGGATCATATATTTTTAGCTATCGGGCAAAGATGCTAAAAAGATTACTCGAAGTTCAAAATGAATTACAAAAACATGACCCAAATATAAAATTAATCTCAGACCAAGAACTAATAGCAATACAAGTTAATTGGTATCGGGACTTTAATTTTTCTTATCAAGTTTCAGAAATATATAATTCCATTTATAAAAAATCTTTCAACATGGAGAAAAACATTAAAAATAAGTTAGAAGCAGACCTAATGAGAGAAATCTGTTTTGAAAATCCTGAAGAAGGAGAATTGATAGAACAATTACTTATTTTGCAAAGAAGTAAATCTTTAATGCAACGTAGGCGCGGATTAAAAAATGAAATTGAATCTAGATTGAAAGAATTTGTAAAAAATAAAAAGCAATGATTATAAAGTCAATAGAACTCAATAATTTTCGCATATATAAAGGTGTTAATCAAATCACCTTATCTCCAAATGGAGATCGTAATATAATTATTGTTAGTGGAAATAATGGTTTTGGAAAAACAACTTTTCTCATGTCTCTTGTATGGTGTCTCTATGGTAAAAATATGGAGAAAGTTGATGACTTATACAAAAAAGAAATAAATGAGAAGGGTGGATATAGTAGATATATAGGAAATAGTCTTAATACACAAGCATCACAAGAAGGAGAAACTCGTTTTTCTGTATCAATTACTTTTACAGATGTAGATATTCCTAATATAACATGTACTGAAATTAGTATTATACGATCATATGATAGTGCAATAAGTGCTAATGATGACCTGAAAATTCTCATAGATGGAAGAGAAAATGACTTATTTAGTGATACAGATGAGGAAGAAATGTTTATTAGAGACTATATACTTCCAATAGAGATTGCTAAATTCTTTTTCTTTGATGCCGAAAAAATTGTGTCTTTTGCTCAAATAAATACTCCGGAACAAAGGGCTGAATTGAGTAAAGCATACTCACAAGTTTTAGGAATTCAGAAATATGATGAGCTGAAAAAAGAATTAGAAAAAATACAAGATGATTATAGAAAAGAATCAGCTCAGCCTGAAGATAGAAAAGAGTTTAATGAGTTATTAGCTTCTATTAATACAGATGAATCTAATATTACAGTCATGGATTCCCAAATAGAAGAATTACAAAACGATTTGACCCTTCTTAGATATGAAATTAATGAACTTCAAGAAAAATTGATTCGAGAAGGTGATAAAATGAGTCCAGAAAAATTAGAAGAATTAAAATCATTGAAAGAAAAATATCAATCTGAAGTTGATGAATCGCAAGAAGGTTTGAAGGATTTATACAATTACATTCCATTTGGTTTAGTTGGTAGTGATATATCTGATTTAATTAAACAGCTAAATGAAGAAAAGGCTTATCGTCAAAACAAGTTACAACTTGAAGGTGTTGAAGAAAAGACTTATGATGTATTGAATGATTTAGAGATTGCTAGAGATAGTTATGGTTACATAGATGTAAAGATTAGACGCTTTTATGAAGATGAGATAAAGAGACTAATATTAAAACATTTCTATAATGATTTTAATGCGACTAAGTATGAGAACTTCAAAATTTTACATGATTTTACAGATATGCAAATTGATGAGTTTCAATCGTTGATAACAAAAGTAAAAGAGTCTAAATCTCGTTTTGAAGTTCTTTCTAATAAATACACAAAGGCCAAAGCTGAATTAAATTCAATTGATCGTAAAATTAGGGATGCAGAAAAAGATGCAGAGGGTGATTATATTCAAAGTTTGCGCAGGAAAAAAGAAAATAAAGAAGGAGAGATAGCAAATATCCAAGGAGAAATAGCTAGATTAAATTTAAAAAAGGAACAAACAAAAGATAATATCAAAGCATCTAAACAGAAAAAAGAAATTCTTCATAAGAAGATAGAGGTATCTAATCAAAATAAAGCTGTTGATGATGAAGCTACAAGATTGATTCATACTATACAAAAGTTTTTGCTTAGATTTAAAGATGAAAAGAAAAAAGCATTGGAAAATAAATTAGGAAATAAACTCAATAGCTTTTTACACAAAAAGGGATTAGTTCATAAAGTTATTGTTGATATTCAAGGAAATGGTGAAGATGTAGATATAAATCTGTACGATTCTAATAACAGAAAAATAGACAAAGCTATTTTGTCAATGGGTGAACGACAAATGTTCGCTTCTGCATTATTGGGTGCATTGGTTGAAGAAACAGAGTTAGAATTTCCGGTATTCATTGATAGTCCAATGCAAAAATTTGACAAATATCATAGCCAAAACACTCTTACAAAATTTTATCCGAATGTTTCTAAGCAAGTTGTGTTATTTCCATTGTTAACTAAAGAGTTGACAGAAGAAGAATATGCGTTGATTGAGCCATATGTAAATAGAGCGTATTTGATAGAAAACTTTAAAAATTGTTCTCATTTTAAAGAAGTGTCTCCAAATGAATTATTTGATCAATATAAGAAATTTTAGTTATGCAAATAAATATAAAAACATCAGCTGACAATCAAGCAAGAGTTTCTAATCTTACTCAAAAATTACCAGGTGGTGCTAAAGAAAATATAATTGCTCGTATTGCCCTTGGATATTCTCTATCTACAGGTAGAAGATTTAAAGAAAGTGAATTTGGAATCTATGATTCTCAAGGTAAGGAATATAAAGAACATATTCTTTTTGATTCTACTTATAGAGATTTTTATGTAGCATTAATTTGTCAGGCTTATGGTATTAGTAAAAATGATGAACTTATACCTAAATATATAAAGTTGCATATTGATCATGGATTAGAAACTATTGGTTATCTTTTTGAACACAATCCTCAATATACTTTTTTTGACTTTCTAATCGAAAATTTGGGAAAAGGTATTGATGCAATAGAGGATGCTCCTGTATCACTAGATGCTGTTAAAAATAATAATCAGCATATTGATAAAACTAGTTTTACAGGTCCAATAAATATAAAAATAGGTTACAATCCCAAAACACAAGAAGATATAACATTTTGTTTAAACAATACGCAAATCTATAGTAACCAACATATAGCTGTAGCAGGTAAATCTGGTTCAGGTAAGTCTCAATTTGCTTTAGAATTTCTACGACAATTAGTTGTAAAAACACAAGGACAAGTTAATTTCCTTTTTTTGGATTTTAAGGGTATTTCTGCTGAAGATAAGAAAAAAATGGAAGGATTCTTTACAGAAACTCACACTAAATGTATAAATGCACCAGATGAACCATTTCCTTTAAATCCAATATCATTTATCGACAATATAAATGATAGAAACAAATTAGTTGGAATAAATAAATTTGTTGATATAATTGCTAAGTACTCCAATATCGGAAAAAAACAGCAACAAATATTGAAAGATGCTGTATCCGAATCTTTTATAAAACATACAACAGGAGAATATCCCTCATTAAAAGAAGTATATGATTTAATTTTAGATAATGTTGGAGATACAAGAGATACCCTCACTGAAATTATGGGAAGATTAAGCGAATATGAATTATTTGAATCTAAAATAGACAATCCTAGTACATTCCTTAATAATAATTACTATTTGTCTTTATCCGGAGAATTGGATGATACAGTTCGTTTTACTTCTGTTTTTTTGATAATAAATTACATATTCAATGTGTTCTCTAATATGGGAAGTACAGAAGTGGATGACTCATATAGAGAGATGCGTTATATTCTTGTAATAGACGAAGCTCATGATTTGTTTCGAGAAAAGAAATCTTTAGAAATACTAGAAGTAATTCTAAGGAAAATTCGTTCTTATGGTGTTTCAGTATTCCTTTTATCGCAGGGTATTGCAGAATACAATACTCCAAATTTCGATTTTTCACAAGAGTGTGAAACGTCATTTTTGCTGCCTATAAATGATATGGCAAATACAAAAGCTATAAGTAAATTTCTAGGACTAACGACTAAAGATGGAAATGTTGCTATCAGAAATCTTGAAAAATTAAAGAATGGACAAGCTGTTTCTAATATGAAAGAATATCCAAAAACAGAAGTATTTGATGTTGTACAATATTGGAGAGAAAGCAAACAATAAATTATTATATGGAAAGTCGTAAAGTCAAGAGGACTTACGACTTTTTATTTTATAATGTTGTTACTTTTTTAATCAAAAACATTGCATTTTTTGGGGGCAACGGACGGCTTCGCACAAACTAAAGACAAAAAACAGAAGAAATAGCATTTATAGAAAGTATGATAAAACCAATGGAATTAATGGCGAGAAAGAAATAATATATAAAAATAAAAGACTAAAAATACTACTATGAAAGAAAAAATTATTTCGATAATAACAGATTATTTAAACAGAGAAGAAACTGACTATGCACTGATGATAAATGGTGCATGGGGTAGTGGAAAGACTTTTTTCATAAAGAATACTCTAAAATCGGAAATTGAGAAAATTGATTATTTAAAGGAAGGAGAAACCAAAAAATCGGATGAAAATAGAAAATACAAACAAGTCTATGTAAGTTTATATGGTTTATCTTCTATTGACGAAATTAAGGAGAGAATATTTTATGCAGCAATAAATCCGAGCTACAAAAGTGTCGGATTTTTATTGGGGAAAATAGGTCTTTTTTTAGAGAATAATTCTAAAGGAGTGGTTACAAAAGAAGATACTGATATATTAAAAGATAAATTTACCACATATAATGATAAGGTTTTCTTTTTTGATGATTTAGAGCGAATTGATCAAAAAAAAATTGATACTAATACAGTTCTGGGATATATAAATTTTCTGGCAGAACATGAACATTATAAAATTGTTGTAGTTGCTAATAATGAAGTATTGGATAAAAATTATAAGCAATTCCAAGAAAAAACAATCCGTTTCGTTTGTAATTATACTCCAAATTTTGCAGAGGTATTTGATGACATTAGTAAAAGATATGAAGGTGACTATAAAAAATTTATAGTAGAACAAAAACAATCTATAGTAGATGTTTTTCGGGTAGGTGAATGCGATAATATCAGAACTTTAATTTTTATTACAGATCTTTATCAAAAGATATTTGAAGAAGTTTATAAAATAGGAGAAGATTGTTCTAATGAAATAAATAGAGATTTATTATCACCATTCACGATAATTTCTATCGAGTCTAAAAATGGACATTCGAAAGACATATTGAAAGATAATTTGCCAAAGTCTATAAATAATTTTAATGAGTTAGATTTTTTGTTCGATGATAATCAAAGTACAAGTCCAGGGGATATAACCATAGATAAAAAATCTGAAAATCAGGATAAGGATAATGAATTGTCTTTCGATAAATATAAACGATTGAAAAATAAGCTTACAATTAGATTTTATGATGAACTATATGACTGGATTTATGATGGATATGTTTCGCAAGATAGAGTCGATAAATTTATTGAAACGATTAAAAAGGATTATGAAGATAAATTAGAAAATGGAAAAAGAAAGAACGCTAAGAAGTTGGCTGAAAAAATTAGAAACTGGACGAAATTAGAAGACAAAGAACTTAATGTTATTATCAATCAAATATATACTAACATATCAGATGGAAATTATAATGTATTAGATTTATTGGGAATTTATGCACATTTCATTCAAATTGATGCAAATATAGATGGGTTTAATCTAACTGAAGAAATTACTGATAATTTCAAATCTGCTATTGAAAATATTATGAAAGATGAACCATATTCACCTAGTTTAGATAATATATTTCCATTATGGGATGAAAATGGAAAATATACAGAACTTAGAAATTATACACTTGAACTTAACAACAAAAATAAAGGTAAGAGTCCTATCAAAAAGGAAGAGTTATTGAATATGATTAAAGGTAATAACATTAATGGTTTTAAAGATTTTATGTCTAGTATTGATAATAAGTCCTTTTTCAGGGAGCTCCCCGTAGGAGAAATGATTAATAGTCTTATTGTGTCAAATAATGAAATGAAGAATGCTTTCTTAGATGGTTTATCTTTTTTCTTTCCTAAAGAATTAGAACTTTCAGAAAAAGATTATCAATATTTGTTAGAAATCAAATCAAATTTGTATGATTACATAAAAAATCAAATGGAAAACAAACAAACGAAAAAAAATATTGGACATATAAACATAGAACTTATTATAAAATATATCGATAACGTTACAAATAAGCACTCTTTTAAATAAAAACCACAAGAGATAAAAATAAAAATCCTTGGAGATAAATTTGAAAACATAAAGGGAAAGCATACGAAAAAACTGATATTGGAAAATTTGAATAAGATTAGACTATGAGCGAGAATTATAATTCAAAAATTAAACCGGATTAATTAAAAGATAGAAGATGAATAAAGAGAGCCATACAAATAATACTTTACATGTAATAGATGATTACAATTTGCTAATAGATAATATATCTACCCTTTGGATTAAAGCCAAAGAAAAGGCTGTAGTTTCAGTAAATACAGAATTATTAGAAGCCAATTGGCAAACGGGGAAATATATTGTAGAATTTGAGCAAGGAGGGAAAGCTCGTGCAGAATATGGTAAACATCTACTTATAAATCTTTCAAAAGATCTTACCCTAAAAAACGGACGAGGTTTCAGTCGTTCAAACTTGCTATATATGAGAAAGTTTTATCTATCTTTTCCAAAACGTGAGACAGTGTCTCACATTTTGACATGGAGTCATTATTTTGAAATTCTCAAATGCGATGATCTTTTGGAAATGCAGTTTTATTTTCGTCAATGTATTACCGAAGGATGGAAGGTTCGTGAATTGAAAAGACAGATGAAAAGTTGCCTATTTCAGCGTATTGCTTTGAGTACTGATAAGGAAGGGGTTTTGGCTTTGGCAAACGAAGGACATCTGGTTATGAAACCTCAGGATATAATTCGCGACCCGTTTGTGCTTGAGTTTACAGGTTTACCTAAGAAGAAAAAATATAAAGAGAATGAATTAGAAGCTGCACTAAAATCCAATATGGAAAAATTTTTATTGGAATTAGGAAGAGGCTTTGCATTCGTTGGACGTCAGTATCAAATACATATTGGAAGTCGAATATTTAAAGTAGATATGGTTTTTTATCATTGCATCCTCAAATGCTATGTTCTTATCGACTTGAAACGTGAAGAAATAAAACATGGCGATATCGGACAGATGAATCTTTATCTCAATTATTTTCAATCAGAAATATGTCAAGATGATGATAATCCACCTATTGGCATTGTACTTGGTTCTAGAAAAGATGAATTATTAATGGAATATGCTTTACAGGGAATAAACAACCAGTTATTTGCTGCAAAATATCAGCTATACTTGCCTAAACGTGAAGAGTTGCAAGCACAATTAGACGCACTTCTTGATAATACAGAAGATATTAATATATGAGATTTACATACAAATATATCAATGATATAAAACTTGAACAGATACTAAAAACATGGTGGTAAAAGTTATTATTGGCACAGATAAGAAAACTTGATGGTATAAATGAAACAAACCGCATAGGATACAAACGGGAACTAAAGCAAGAACTTGATATATAAAACCATAAAGGATAAAACAAAAATCCTTGGAGATAAATTTGAAAACATAAAGGGAAAGCATGTGAAAAACCCGGGTGTTCGAGGGGAAAAGCCCCGGGTCTTTACACAATGAAAACCCGGGTTTTTCGGAGTAAATACATTTGACTTCAGGGCAAACGCACCACTTCAAATTAGATAATATAGAATAAAATAAATAGAATCTCGTTAGATATAAAACTAATTGAGAGTATATGGATATATCAATAATAATAAACAAAATTGAGGACCCAAGAAGGGAGCATGGAAAA
>JAZRRK010000029.1:0-32055 GCA_045650705.1 Clostridia bacterium | reverse complement strand
ATTACTGCAATTATTATAATTAATAATATTTTTTTATTTTTAATCAATATTCTCACCAACTATTATTATAGCATTTATTATCCTATTTTTCAATATTTTATCATGCTAGGAATTTATTTGAATAATATTATAATGGTGATTATTTTGTTAAATTGTATATGTGTTATTATTGGAACTATAATTGGAGCAGGTTTTGCATCTGGCAAAGAAATATTTACATTTTTTAATATATATGGTTTTTATGGACTTCTTGGATTAATTTCATCACAAATTATTATTGGAATAATCATTTACAAATTTTTTGTTATTTTGATTAAGTATGATATTTCATCTTATCCTGATTTTATTCATAGAATTATTCCTAAATCTAATTTTCTATATAATGTTGTTTGTAATATAGTAAATATCTTTCTTCTAATTTCATTTATAGTTATGGTTGCTGGATTTTCAGCATATTTCAATCAGGAATATGGAATTGCTTATATAGTTGGTAGTATTGTAATTTGTGCACTATCATTTTTTACTTTTTTAAATAATATAAATGGTATAGTTAAAGTCAATTCATATTTTATACCATTCTTAATTTTTATTATTATTTTACTTGGTCTTAAAAATTTAGAATGTTTTACAAATATTACGTATCATTCATTAAACTGTGGTTTTTCATGGATTGTAAGCTCTTTATTATATGCTAGTTATAATTTAGTGATTGTTATTCCTATTTTAATTACTTTAAAAAAATATGTTCCTAGCATAAATAAAGCAAAATTAATAGCTTTTTTTGTAACATTCTTTTTAATTGTTATGTCTGTAATTATTTTTATTTTATTAAATTACTATTTTATAGACATACACTCTTTAGAATTGCCTATTATCTATATTTCTTCTCAAACAAGTAATATCTTTAGGTATATATACGGAATTGCTATTTTATTTGCCATTTTTACTACAGCCATTTCAAGTGGATACGCTTTTTTAAGTAATCTAAATATAAAGGATAGAAAATCATATACCTTTATTGCTTTTTTAGTATGTTTTGTCCCAATCCTTCTAAGCAATATTGGTTTTGGAGCTCTCCTTAATTGTTTATATCCTATTTTAGGTTTTCTAGGTTTTATACAAATTTTTTCAATTATTACTTTTGCCAAATAATTTACTAAAACACCTTGAATTTTTTATACTTTATTGATATAAGTATATAGAGGTTTTAAAATGAAAAGAAAATTAAATAAGAAGAAAATAATTATATTAATCTTAGTATTATTAGTTATTATCTTAACTGTTGTATTTACTATATTATATAAAAAAAATACATATGTAAGAAGTTTTTTCGATGAATATATCTTTAGAAAAAATATTACTGAAAATACATTACCAAATATATATAATGATAATTATTCTATATATTCTTTTAATGATACTATTATAACATTAGATAAAAATTTACTTACTTTTTATGACGAATCTGCTGAAGAAGCAGGCTCTTTAGATATAGAAATATCTAACCCTATATTTAAGACAAACGGTAAATATTTATGCATAGCAGAAAAAAATGGTAGCAAAATTTATTTAATACATGATAAAGATATTTTATGGCAAAAAAGTATTGATGGAAAAATTAGTAACTTAACTTTAAACAAAAATGGATATATTGCTGTTTCTATATCAGATACTACTTACACAACTATCTGTAAACTATATTCTAATGAAGGAAATGAATTGTTTACAACATATTTATCTACTTCTTATATTATGGATTCTTCAATCTCGGATGATAATAAATTTTTAGCATTAGCTGAAGCTAACTTTTCTAAAGTTACTATTCAATCTAACATAAAAATTATATCTATCGAGAATGCTATCTCAAATTCTGCTAATTCAGTAATATATAACCATTCAGCACCAAGTGATAGTTTAATAGTTAATATTGCTTATTGTAATGATGATAACTTAGTTTGCATATATGATAGTCATATTGATATTATAAAAAACAACTCAGCAGAAGAACTATCAAACATAGAGACTTCTAATTCATTATTTGCAGACATAAATGATAATTTAATTCAAATAGCCAAAATAGACTCTGGAGCTTTTTCTAACAATTTTGAATTACAAATTGTTAATCCTTCTACTTTAGAAAAAACAATATACTCTTTAGATAAAGAGCCTAAATCTATTGATGTTTTTGATGATATTATTGCTATTAATTTTGGTACAGAAGTACTATTTATAAATAATAATGCTTGGTTAGTTAAGCATTATACCGCTTCTCAAGAAATACATTCTGTTATATTATCTAATAATTTAGCTGGAATAGTATTTAAAGATAAAATAGAATTTCTTTCACTATAAGGAGGTGATACTATGTCATTTATAATTGATTTAGCTATTATTGCCATTATACTATTATTTACTTTCTTAGGATATAAACGTGGATTAATTAAAGTTGCAATAAAGCTATGTACTTTCTTTATTGCAATCATAGTTGCATTTTGTTTATTTAAACCTGTTTCTAATTTTGTAATTGAAAATACTTCTTTTGATGAATCTATCGAAAGTACTATAACTAGCAAAATTTTACCTGAAGGTGTATTACCTGATGAAGAAGTTGATTTAAGCATACAATTACCAAAAGCTTTATTAGAAGAAGGTGCCAATACTGTAAATAATATCGCTAATTCTTTTAGTACTACTATTATTGAAACTTCTTGTTTCTTCATTATCTTTATTGTAGCAAAAATTGCTTTAAAATTTGTAACTATTTTAGCAGATTTAATTGCAAAATTACCAATCTTAAATCAATTTAATAAGCTAGGTGGAACTATATATGGTGTATTAGAAGGATTATTTATAGTCTTTGTAGCTTTTGCAATAATTTCATTGGCTTCACCTTTAATTGATGTTTCTTTCTTAAATAGCATTAATGAATCTACATTAGGTTCTTGGGTATACAATAATAATATTTTAATTAATTTTATAGCATAGAAAAAGCACGGATTCTTCCGTGCTTTTTAATTTTTCATCTGCTCTTTTTCAGCATTTATTATCTTTTTATTTTTTATGTGTTCACTCCATTTATCAATATAATATCTTCTTATTATTGCTAAATTTGTAAACATTCTACCTACAAATACTACAATTGCCGCTAAGTAAATATCTACATTTAGCTTTACTCCTAACCATGTTAAAAGTATAGATAATACTGCGTTTCCAAAAAATCCTGAAATAAATACTTTTAAATCAAAGTTTCCTTTTAATACAGATGTAATCCCCCCAAAAACTGAATCTAATGCAGCAATTATAGCTATAGCCAAATATCCAGATACCTCATATGATATAATTGGTGCATTCATTCCTATTATTGCACCAGCAATACATCCTATTAAAATTGCTATTACTACCACTTCTATTCCTCCCCTCTTACATATTCAAAATCCAAATTACCATCAAAACTTGGTATTGTTATTTCCGTAAATCTTTCTAATGTAACATCTTTTCCTTCTGCAATTTTTGTATCAATATATCCATATTTTTTCTGTGCTACAGCACTCTCTAAATAGCTTGTATTTCCTATTGCTTTTACTGTATATGGCGCTACTATCATAGTTCCATTTATACTTATATAGTTAGTTCCATTTATTGTTACTATATAATTAGAATATATTATTCTTTGTTCATTTATTGATATTGCCTCTGCACCTGCATCTTTTAATAAATTTACTAATTCTAATAAATCATCTGAGGTTACTTTTGTTTCTCCTACATTTGATAAGTTTATTACTATTCCTTCTCCTGTTACAGCATTTTTTCCTAATAAATCTTCTGTCTCTTTTAATTCTTTTTCTTGTAGTTCTGCTGTTTCATTTCCATCTATAATTGCTGTTTCATATTCTAATATCTTTGAATTAGTCTCTTTTAATTTTGCTACAATTTCTTCATTTCTTGTTTTTAATGTTGTTATCTCTGTTTTCAATTCACTTTCTCTCATTATTTCTAATTCTGATATATCTGTTTGATTTATTGTTTTTACTTGCATAAATATTAACATTGTTAGAATAAGACACATTAATCCAACTGTAATAGTAACTATTAACTTACCTTTTTTCATAACTATTCACCCATTCCTTCCTTAATGTATAATATACTCGTACTTATATACTCCTTCATATTTTGGAATTGTTATATCCTCACTCTTTTGAATTTCTACTATAACTCCATCCATCTTCATCAAACTTAAATATCCCATTGGTCTTGTTAATGCCGGACCTAAACTTTCTGGATATCCTATTGCTTTTATTTCTATTGGAACTCCAACAATTTCATCATTTACTCTCATGATATTACCATCACATAATATTGAAGTAGTACTTACAATTCTTTTTCCATTTATTGATATTGAATCTGCACCTGCATTAAATAATTCATTAACTATTTGAATTAAATCTTGCTCATGTACTATTATTCTATTAACGTCTGCAACTTCTTCTACATCCACTTCTCTGTTGTCATCTAATTTAATTATTACTCCTGGTCCTTTTACTTCTGTTAATCCTAATAAAGCATTATTCTTCTTTATTTGCTCTTCAACTTCTGTTCCAAGTCCATTATTTTCTGTTGCTTGTGTTCTTACTTCTTCTAATCTCTCTTCTGCCTCTTCCAATTGCTCATACGCATCTTTATTAATTTGTCTCCATCTTAAAACTTCACTTTTCAATTCTGCATTGTCATTTAACGAAATTCCTTCTTCTTCAGTTATATCTTCAACAGTTTTCATTTGCACAAATATGGCTACTGTTAACATTAAACATACTATTCCTAAAGTTATTGCAATTTTCTTCATACTTTAATTCCTTTCTTTATACTTTTTCTCTAAAATATGCTTTTTTTATATCTGGATTTTTTACTATAATCTCTCCTTCAACATCTTTTGTTCTGCTTATAATATCAATAATCCATAAAATTTTTACATTTATATTAGACTCGTCCCCAAATTGTACTGTTTTTTTCTCAGATGGTATTGATAAAATAAAATTATCTTTATCTGTTATATCTATTTCTGTAATTATATCTTTTATTTGTTTATTATTTGCTGTATCCATTATTTGAATGACTATATCTAATTTCTCTAAATCTTGTTTTTCTAATCTGTTTCCTACACTTATGTCTTTTGTTGAATATCCTTTTATTACTGGTAAATTCAATGCACTATTTGATATTTCCAGAAAATATCCTTGGTTATTTATATAAGCATATCCTCCTTCACAATATAGCATATATGTTGGAACTCTTTCTTTTATATCTATTATTACTTCTCCATTAAGTTTTTTTGTTATTTTTACATCTTCTATGTATGCATTTGATTTTATACTATTAGTTATTTTGCTTTTTGATACTTTAAACATATTTTCATTTTCTACTAATAATGAAGATGCAACAATTTCTTCTTTAGTAACTTTTGAATTGTTTAATACCGTGATTTTCGTTATATTAAATAATTCAGAAAACATAATTAGGATAATTATTACCATTAAAACAATTGTAAAAAGAAATATTGCTATTGCTTTTCTTGTTTTTATATTTTTTTTATTAGCTTTTTTGCTTGTCTTTTTTGTTACTTTCTTTTTAGGTGTCTTTTTTTTCTCTGGCATTTTTATCCTCCTTATGAGTTTGTCCTTTTCTTATTCTAGCAGATAATTTATCTGCTAGTCATTTTGTATATATTTTATACTTGCACCTAGATTAGTTAATTTTTTATCTAAATTCTCATATCCCCTTAAGATATGTCCTATATTGTTAATCTTTGTTGTTCCCTTTGCTACTAATGCAGCTGTACACATTGCAGCTCCTCCTCTTAAGTCTGTAGCATTTACTTCTGCAGCAATTAATTTCTTAGTCCCTTTTATTATTGCAACTTTTCCTTCTATCGTTATCTTTGCACCCATTCTTTTTAGTTCATTTATGTATCTATATCTATTTTCAAAAATATTTTCTACCATCATAGAAGTTCCCTTTGCTACACTTAGCATACTTACAAATATTGATTGCATATCTGTTGGAAACCCTGGATATGGCATTGTTTTTATATCTATCGCTTTCAATCTCTTAGGAGCTTGTAAAATTACACTATTTTTATTTGTATTTACTTTTGAACCGCTTTCTTCCAATTTATGAATTATTGGATTTATATGCTCTACATTAACATTATTTAATAAAATTTCTCCGACCTGTAATAGCTGTCATACATAATAAAGTACCTGCTTCTATTCTATCTGGCATAATATTGTAGCTTACACCTTTTAATCTTTTAACTCCTGTTATTTTTACAACATTTGTTCCTGCACCTTCGACCTTCGCTCCCATTTTATTTAAAAAATTCTGTAAATCTACAATCTCTGGCTCCATTGCAGCATTTGTTATTATTGTTTCTCCTTCTGCTAATACTGATGCTAATATAATATTTTCTGTTGCTCCAACAGACGGAAAATCTAAATGAATATTCGCACCTATTATTTTATCACAAAAGCATCTAATAAATCCACTATTTTCCTCAATTTTTATCCCTAATTTTTCAAATCCTTTTAAATGCAAATCTATAGGTCTGCTACCTATATCACATCCCCCCGGATATGTAAATATTGCATTTTTAAATCTTCCTATAATTGCTCCTGCAAGTATTACTGATGATCTCATTTTCCTCATTAGTTCATCTGGAATTTCTTGTGTTTTAATATTTCTAGAGTCTATTATTATCTTTCCATTTTTTTTATTAACTTTACAACCTAGAAGCTTTAATATTTTTAAAGTTATTTGTGTATCGTTAATATTTGGTACATTATATAAAGTTGTTGTATCTTCGCATAAAATACTTGCTGCTATTATAGGAAGAGACGCATTTTTTGAACCAGAAGTTTTTGCTTCACCTTCTAGTTTTTTTCCTCCTTCTATTATGTAACTTGCCATTTTTACTCCTCCTTTATTTAGTATATATTATGCAAACCTTGTAAAAATGGTTAAAAGTTCAAAAACATCAATATCTACATTGAAGTTTTTGAACTTTATCTTCTTGCTATTTACTTTTATTAAATATTTTGTTATTATTTTATTGAGTTAACAAAAAAATAGTTACTATCTATCTTGCAATAAATAGTAACTATTTTGGTGAACCAGAGACGACTCGAACGTCCGACCCACGGCTTAGAAGGCCGTTGCTCTATCCAGCTGAGCTACTGGTCCATTTAGAACATATAAAATGATAACATATTTTTTTAGATTAGTCAATATTTTTGTGCAAATTAGTTGAATTTTTTTGTTTTTTTTGATATACTGTTACCTGCATTTATTTGTAAAATATAATTTGTTTATATAATTCGAAAGGGTTGATTTCTTTTTATGGGAAAACATATTCAAACAAAAGATAATTTTGATGATTCTGAAAATCTGGTACATAATAAGTATTCAGAAAATATTAAAAAAAAGAAAAATAAAAAAAAGCATATTGGGTTAAAATTTTTTTTAATACTGATTATTTTTTTAGGCATATTTGTAGGTAAAAGAATATATGATGCAGGCGGAAATATACTTGCTGCTATATTAGGACATAATCAAGAAACATTAAAAAATTTAGATAAATTACAAGTTTTGATTCTTGGAGAAAGCACAGGCATGTCTGATACAATTATTGTTGCATCTTATGACCCAAAAACTCAAGAAGCCGCTTTATTATCTATTCCAAGAGATACTTTTAC
The DNA here is from genome assembly GCA_045650705.1 of Clostridia bacterium. GTDB lineage: Bacteria > Bacillota > Clostridia > TANB77 > CAG-508 > UMGS1781. Next base: position 24,310 of record JAZRRK010000029.1, on the reverse strand, counting down.
TGGTGATAATAAAAATTCTGCTAAATATTATAATAAAATTAATTCCCTTTATAACTATGGAGAAACTCCTGAAAAAACAGTTGAAGCTGTTAATAAATTAACCGGATTAGATTTAGAATACTATATTATTGTAGATACAGAAGCATTAATTAAGTTAGTAGATACAATCGGTGGTTTAGAATATGATGTGCCTATAGATATGGATTATGATGATCCTTCACAAGATTTATATATTCATTTATCTAAAGGTCAACAAAAATTAACAGGAGCTCAAGTAGAACAATTAGTTAGATTTAGGCATAATAACAATGGTTCTACCTACCCATATGAGTATGGTCTAGAAGATCATGGAAGATCTAAAACTCAACGTAATGTTATAATTGCTTTAGCAAAGCAAACCATAAAATTAAAAAATGTTACAGAAATTTCAAATATTATTGATATTTTTAAAGAATATGTTGATACAAATTTAAATTTAGATTCAGTAAAAGATTATTTACCTTATGCAATAAATATGAATATGAGTAATGTTAAAGTTGGAAGACTTCCTGGTGCAGACGATACAGTTAGTGGTGTTTGGTTTTTCTTCCATGATGAAGAAGAAACTGAAAAACTTGTTAATGAATTATTTTATGGTATAAAAGACAATTCAGGTGATGATGAAAATATCGTTAATAATAGTGAAGTAGAAAATTAATTTACTTAATTTTTGTTTTAAAATAATGGCACGCCATTGTGCCGTGCCATTATTTAATAATCTATTTTTTTATATTCCCTCTTATTTTATTTAGTACTTTATTTCTGTTATATAAAGCTAATACTCTCAATGTTCCAAACAGTAGTATTAATCCTATAAATATTAGAAAAAATATCCAAAACACATAACTCTTTTTTACACTATTTTCTGCAACTAAATTCTCAGAATATTCTTTGCCTTCTATTTCATATGTTACTTTTCCTATGACAGTTCCTGCTGCTATTGGTGCTTTTAAATTGTCATATATTTCAATCTTTGGTTCAATACTGCTTATCTGAGTTTCTTTTTTTACAACTGCTTTCATAGTTCCTTCTAAAACTGCATTTAACTTTTTTGTTTCATTTGTAGCATTTTTTATTGTTAAAGTCTGTAAAGTTGTTCCTTTTTCTGCAATGGTTTTTATTGTATTATTATCATATGCATATTCTAACATTTTTCTTGTATCTTCATATCTACTATCAGATGTAGTTGACTTCATTACTACTGCAACTAATGGCATATCGTTTTTCTCTGCATATATCATTAAGCAATATCCTGCTGGTGTTGTGAATCCTGTCTTTATACCTTTTGCATATCTGTAATAATTTGAGCTTCCACTTAAAATCATTTCATTTGTAGTTTGATATAGTCTATCTGCTTTATCATATTTATTTGTTGTTCCTAATTCATAATATATCTTGCTTACTATCTCTTTAATCTCATCATATTGCATAGCATGCTTTGCAATTAATGCCATGTCATATGCTGTCGAATAATGGTTTACATCATGTGTTCCATTACTATTAACAAAATTGCTATTCTTACATCCTATTTCTTTTGCCTTTTCATTCATCATCATTGCAAAATTTTCTGTGTTTCCTCCAACATGTTCTGCTAATGCATTTGCAACATCATTATATGAAGATATTAAAAGTAAATTTAATAATTGTTCAACTGTAAGAATTTCTCCTTCTTTTATATTAGCTGTTAAATATCCTGATTGAACATTATTTATAGCACTTTTGCTTATAGTTACTTCATCTTGTATATTGCAGTTTTCTATAACTAAAATAGCTGTTAAAATTTTTGTCATACTTGCAGGATACATTTTTTCATTCATATTTTGTTCATACAATACTTTTCCATCTATGCAATCTATTACAACTCCTGAAGTAGCAGTTATCTCTGGCGTTTCAGCATTTACTATCGTAGTAAATGTAATTATCAAAAGTATAAATACTAATAAAATTCTTTTTATTCTCATTATAACTCTCTCTTTCGACTTATTTTTACCTTTTAATAATAATATAAATTTTTTTAAAAACCAATATTTTAAGGAGGTTTTTATGAAATTTTTAAATAAAAAATTAATAACAATTATATCTGTAACTATTTTTATAATAATTTGCATTCTTATATATAATTTTAACGATACTCAAGAGCATAATATGATATCAGAAGATTCTTTTTACATTACAAATAATACCAAAGATTCTTCAGATGAAATTTCTGAAATAATTGTACATATTGATGGCGAAGTTTTAAACCCAGGAATTGTCTATCTTGATACAGAGTCTAGAATATCAGATGCAATTAATTCAGCTGGAGGAATTACAAACTTGGCAGATGTTTCTAAAATTAACTTAGCTTACCAATTAAAAGATGGCCAAAAAATTTATATTCCTAGCATTTATGATGAAGAGATTACTGTATACGTTACTAATAATGCTGGTGAAAATGTCTTAATTCCAGATTCAAATAACTCTTCATCTTTGATTAATATAAACTTTGCCACATCATCTGAACTCCAATCTCTATCTGGGATTGGTGAATCTACTGCAAATAAGATTATACAATATAGAGAAGAACATGGTAGCTTTAAATCTATTGAAGAAATAATGAATGTATCAGGAATTGGTGAATCTAAATTTAAAGCAATAAAAGATTTTATTTGCATATAGTAATTATATTTGTAATTTGCTAACTTAAGTATAATTAACCTCATTTTGGAAATAATGATTATATATTATTTCTAAGGAGGTTTTTTCTTTGATAAGTAAGGTAGAAATATGTGGCATTAATACCGCAAAATTACCTATTCTAACAAATAAAGAAAAAAACGAACTACTAGTTAAAATAAAAGATGGAGATAATAATGCAAGAGAAGAATTTATAAATGGTAATTTAAGATTGGTTCTAAGTATTATCCAACGTTTTAATGGTCGTGGAGAAAATGTTGATGATTTATTTCAAGTTGGTTGTGTAGGACTAATTAAAGCAATTGATAATTTTGATATGTCTTTAAATGTGCAGTTTTCAACTTATGCCGTTCCTATGATTATTGGCGAAATTAGAAGACATTTAAGAGATAATAATCCAATAAGAGTCAGTAGATCTATGAGAGATTTAGCATATAAAGCGCTTCAAGCCAAAGAAAAATTATTAAGAGAAAATCAAAAAGAGCCTAATATTGAAGAAATAGCTAAAGAAATTGGTGTAAATAAAGAAGAAGTTGTTATTAGTTTAGATTCTATTCAAGATCCAATTTCTTTGCAAGAACCTGTATATAATGAAGGTTCTGAAAGTATTTATGTAATGGACCAAGTTAAAGACACAAAAAATTCAGATGAATTTTGGGCAGAAAATATAACAATTGCAGAAGCTATGAAAAAGCTTAATCCTCGCGAAAAGTCTATTATCTCAAAACGTTTTTTTGATGGTAGAACTCAAATGGAAGTAGCTAAAGAAATTGGTATTTCTCAAGCTCAAGTTTCAAGACTAGAAAAAAGTGCAATAGATAGAATTAAAAGATTATATCAATAGTTATAACAGGTTAATATTTTAACCTGTTATTTGCTTTTATTTATTATAAATAGTATAATATATTTATGAAAGGAAGGCTTTAAAATGATTGATAAATCTCATGTTCAAAAATTTAATGATTTTAAAAAGTATACACCTTCAAAAAAAGAATTAAAACAGCTAAAAGAAGATATTTATGACTTTATTCCTATTATTTATTCTGTTGCAAAACATTATGAAATCAATAATGCAGAAGAATTACCAGAAGGAATCTTTGCTTTTGCTAATTCAATATTCGAGACTTACTCTAAATCAAAGTATATTGACTCCACATTATATGAACACCAAGCAATGGAATCCTTAATAAAAGATCCTAGTTTTATAGCTAGGGAATATAATAATGTAAAAGATACTCCTAATACTCATACTGTATATACTTCTGATCTCACTCGTTCAAAAAAATTAGCTATAGTTAATGCTCTTGATGAAGTTAATAAAATAAAAAAATTTGCTGAAGACAATAAAATAACTGCAACTACTAATATTAGAAATATTATATTCAATAATCCAGATAAACAAGAAGAAATAACAAACTTTTTAAAATTAACTTTGAAAATATTAAAAGAAGATAAAATAGAAAATCAAATCTTAATTATGCTAAAACAACAATTGCCTAAAAATGAAACCTATACTAAAGAACAGTTTATTTCTTCTCTTACATCTTTGTATGATTTTTTTAGCACATTTGGACTTGATGATTTATATATGAAATCATATAAATCTAATAGTGAAAAATTTGGATTTGGAGAATTGAAATATGAAAAAGCAACCGGTTCATTTTCTAAAGATAATATTGGTTTTAAAGAATTTTTCTCTGAAGAATATCTACAAACCTTAGATATTAATGATTTAGCTTTTCTAAATGCTTTTTGGTACAATAGATTTTCTAAAGAGTGTTCTAGATTTAACCGCGCTTCATCTGCAATTTGCTCATTAGATTTATGGCAAGATATATTAGATAAAAAATCTAATTTCAATATATCTGATGATGAGTTAACTGCAATTTTAAAAAAATCTTCATTTATGTCATATTTATTACGTGATAGCTTTTTTAAACTTCAAACAGACATAACATCTAAAGAAATAAAGCAAGGAGTTAACTTTTCTGATTCTTTTTCTAAAGATATCACACCATATTATCAACAATTACATAACTTTATAGGAAAAGATTATAAAAATTTCTTTTCTGAATACTTAAATGGAGATAATAGTTTTTTAGATGATGTTATTTTTGCTAGCCCTCTTTCTAACCTTGAAATGTTTTCGTACCATAAGAAAAATACTACAGTAGAACCTTTAATAAAATACTTGTTAGATCATCCACATGCTTTAAAAAATTGGGGATTGATTCGTGAGGAATTAGTTGATGGAGATTATTTCGATTCTATTGATTCTAAAAGGCCAAGACTTTTAATAGGTTTCGACTTAGAAGGTTTTAACTCTCCTTTTAGATTACATGTTAATACAGATTCTCTTCTGGAATTAACTAAATTAAGTAATGGAAATTATTTGATTCCAGAATATCAAGGTGCTAATGACTTTGTTGTAAATATTGATGGAAAAGATGAATTAATACCTTCAAATATGATAATGCCAATACCAAAAAAGCATAAAAAAATTATTATGGATTCTGCTAATGGTGGCGAGAAAAACACCAATTTGTGGGAACATATATACTTTTTAATGAATGGTAAATTCCCAAAACATCTTACACAAACTATAGTAAAATCTAAAAAACAAATTTCAATAAGTAGAATTCCTATTTGTTATACAGATTTAAAAACAGGAAAAAGATATTATAAAATTAATGATAAATTCCAAGAGGTGAATGCAAGCGATGGAAGATAATCTTTTTAAACAATATTTGCATGAAAAAAGATATTCAGAATGTATTTTGCTATTAAAAAATAAAATTACTGATTTTGTTGTTTCTAAAATTGAAGAAGTTGATGATACTTTTGAATATACTACTGTATCTAATTTAATTACTGCATCTGATTTCTATATAAAAGATAGTATAATCGCAAAACAATTAGAAATTGCTTTATCTCATCCAGACCAATTAGAGCAATTAAAATATTTATTATCCATATGCGAAACTCATAATATTAGATGAAAAAAACAACCAATACATATAAAGTATTGGTTGCATTTTTTTATTCACTTCTTGGATTAAATGTTGATACCTCTTGTAATTGTTTGAATAAATCTTTTTCTTGTTCTGTTAATTCCTTTGGAACAACTGTCTTTATTTCTGCTATTAATTTTCCTCTTCCACCTTGTCCATCTTTATATCCTTTATCTGAAATTACTATTTGTTCTCCACTTTGTATTCCTGCTGGAATATTTATTGTAAAATTTTCTTCTATTGAAGCCATATTTATATTTTTTCCTAATGCTGCCTCCCAAGGTGTTATATAAATATTTGTAAATAAGTCATATCCTTTAAGTTTAAATTTTTTATTATCTTCAATGTTGATTTTTATGAATAAATCTCCATTCTTTCCACCATTTGTTCCTGGTTTTCCTTGTCCTATTAAACGTATTTTTTCTCCATTCCTTATCCCTGATGGTACTTTTACTGAAAAGGTTCTCATTTGTCCTTTAACTGTTCTTAATGATATTTTCTTTTCTAAACCATAATATGCATCTTCTAATTTTACATTAATTTCCGTCTCTATATTTTCTCCCTTAATAGGAATCTTTTTATTACTTACATATTCTGCTTCTTCTTTTTGAGTTTCTCCAAAGAACATTGTAAAAAATTCGCTAAATGCAGAACCTTTAGGTCTTCTACTCTCTTCAAATTTAGCTTTTTGTTTTTTTCTACCAACTTTTGCATTCCACATTCTATCATATTTTCTTTTTGTAGTGCTATTTGATAATACTCTATAAGCTTCGTTAATATCTTTAAATCTTTCTTCAGCATTTCTATTTTGATTATTTATATCCGGATGATATTTCTTAGCTTGTTCTCTAAAAGCTATCTTTATTTCTTGTTCTGTTACTTTATTTGTATCTAAATTTAAAATTTTATAATAGTCCTTAAAAATCATCGAATTTCTCCTTCGCAGAAATTTATGTTTACCTTAAAAATTATAACATATTTACCATATAAATTCCATATTTTTTTAACTTTTTTTGGCATTTTTCTTGTTTTTTTTTCATTTTATTATATAATGTTTATATATATTAAGGAGGTATACTATGCGTAAGAACTCACATGTAAATATTAACTCTCAATATAAGATTATTGCTGTTGACGATGAAGTTGGAATATTAGATTCACTTAATGTTTTTTTATCAAGAGTAGGGTATACTTTTGTAGGTGTAACTAATCCAGTAGAGGCAATTGAACGAGTAAAAAATGAACATTTTGATTTAATGTTACTAGACTTTTTAATGACTCCTATTCATGGAGACCAAGTCGTTGAAGAAATAAGAAAATTTAATAAAGATTTATATATATTACTACTTACAGGACATAAAGATTTAGCTCCACCTTTAGAAACAATTCGTAGATTAGAAATTCAAGGTTATTGTGAGAAAAGCGATAAGTTTGATCAATTATTATTATTAATAGAATCTGGTATAAAAGCGGTTTCTCAAATGCAGTTAATAAAAAATATGAATACTGAGCTTAAATCTACTTATGATAAATTAGAATCTGCATATATGGAAACAATTGAAGTTTTAAGATTTACAGTTGAAGCAAAAGATACTTATACTAGAGGTCATTCTGATAGAGTTTCAGAATATTCTGAATTAATTGGTAAATCCTTGGGCTTATCTGAGTCAGATTTAAAAATTTTAAAAATTGGCGGTTTATTTCATGATATTGGTAAGATTGGAATTCCAGACAGTATTTTGTTAAAGGAATCTCGCCTAGACGATAAAGAATATTCAGAAATAAAGAATCATCCTGCAATAGGTGCACATATATTGTCTAATGCAACTATTTTTAATGAGATGATTCCAATTGTAAAACATCATCATGAAAGTTTTGATGGAAATGGATATCCTTCTAAACTTAAGGGAGAGGAAATTCCATATTTGGCCAGAATTACTGCAATTGCAGATGCTTTTGATGCAATGACCTCAAAACGTTCTTATAGAGATGCTTTGCCTTTGGATGTTGTAAAAAATGAATTAACTAAAAATATGGGAGTTCAATTTGATCCAGAAATTTGTAAGAATTTTCTAAATATTTTAGATACAAATACACAAGAAATTAATAGAATAATGGCAATATAACTATTAAAATAGAGATTGTAAATTTTATACAATCTCTATTTTTTTGTTATTATTTTATTACGAATTTTTTAATTAGTACTATACCTGTTGCTACCACTGCTAATCCAGCTACTACTGCTATTACTAAATTCAATTTTTGTTCTTTGTTTGAATCTGCTACAGTTCCACCAGTATCTACTGTTATAAGAACTGTTTCAGCAATAAACTCATCGCTTTCTGGGGCAACATCTGTTGTATATGTTACAGGTGAGTATGACTGAACATATTCTAAATTTCCTAAAGTACTATTTAATGTCAAACCAGCTTTTGTCGTAAAAGTATTAGTATTTTCTAGTCCTATTAATTGTGCTACATAACTTCTATATTCTAAATCTTTCCCTCCTGAAATGTCAATTTTTTTAGTAACTGTTAATTCTTTTTGATAATTTGCTCCTGAATATACTTCACTTTTTCCATCATTGTCTACATCTAAAACACTTTGAATTATTTGTACATTTTCTGTATCAGATTTAACTGGGTCTGTATCCATTAATATACCTTTTTCTGCATTCCCTTTTGTCTCAAAGTCTCCTGAATTCAAATCTAAACCTACTAAATAGTCTTCTATTTTAATATCTTCTACTCGATCTAATTTATCAATAGTATTATCTACAACACCTGTATAATATACTTGTCCTATGTATTTACCTTTATAATAGTTTATATCTGATTTAATATCGTCTATATCAGTATCTTCTTTTAGATTTTTATCTAGTAATCCTTCTCCTATGTAACTTAAATCTCCTGATAACTTAACTGTATAAGTATATGTAATGTACATATAATTGCCTTGAACATTTGCAAGTTCTGTTTCTACTTTCCAGATTCCTATAGTGTTTTTATTAGTATTAGTTTTTTCAGGTTCTTTGTTTGTTACCGTTATTGATGAAAGCTCCCCTCCATTTTTATTAACCTTATAATCAGAATCATAAGCTTTTTTTATATCATCAACAGTTATGCTTGTTTCTACTAAATTCCCCTCATCTCCATTTATTGTTAAATTTGTAATATGTTTTTCTAACTCAATAGAAACTTCTGGTCTTTTTACTAATCCAAAGTTAATACTTTTTGATACTTTATTTTCAGAAATAACTCCAGTATTGTCCTGTGTAATAGGTATTTTTATATCTGATGTTTCTGCACACATCCATGTTTTTTCTAATTTAGTCTTAATATTTCTATCATTAATATTAAATATTAAATCTTGAGGGTTCGTTACTCCTGCCACATTTGCCATTTCTTCTATTCTTCTCATCTCGTTGTCTCTTGCCATTGATGCATTTGTATCATATTTATTTTCATCATATTCTTTATCTTGATAGTTAGGGTCTATTGCTGATTTATAGTCTTGGCCATTGTATTTTACTATATTTGCTTTTCCTTCATCTGTTGAAACATCAAAATCAAAATATGTTCCATCTCCATATATAAATCTTACAATATAATTACCTGGGATAAATCCTTTAAATAAATATCCTCCCTCTTGTACATCTACTGAATATTCTTCAATGCTTGTACCATTAGTTGTTATATATTTTACTTTTCCTGATCCACTTCTTGTTTCTTGCCAAATATATTCTAGTCGTTTTGCAGTACCTCCTATTGTTATATCTTTTACTTCTATTAATTGTACTATAACGTCATTTACTTTATTTTCTCCATCTTCATATAGTCCATTTCCAGCAGAATTAGTAGTTCCTTCTTTTTCATCTTCAAACACATAACCACTAATTGTTCTTTCTGATATTTGGTTCTTAATAGATACTACACCTGCATTGTCAGAGTCATCTTCCTCTCTATATTCTTCTATATTATCTGGTGCAGAATCTATATCTATGCATCCTTTATCAGCTGAATATGAAGTTATTTCAACCCAGTTTTCCACATCCCCCATCTTTGCATTACCGTAGTCATCTTTATTTATTAAAAATTCTATATATATTACATCTTGATTATCAGACTCTGTTAATTCTGATTTTACTGGTATATTAATTCTATTATATTTTCTATCAGATGAATCAGTAAATTTTCCTTCTTCAAATGTGCAGTCCTCTATTGGAATCTTATTTCCATATTCATCTTCTTTATATATTAAAATAATTTCATCATTAAATAACCCTTTTTCATAATAATATGCTATATTATTTACTGTTGCAGTTGTTGCACTTTCATTATTTATTAAAACTTGATACTTTAATAATATATTTAAAGCCTCTTTGTCTTCTAGTATTATATTTAATTCACCTTGATTATTTTTATATTCTTCAAGAATTTCATCTATACTATTTTTTAATAAACTGCTATCAGTCCCATTCGCGTCGCTTAATGTTTTTAGCCCTGCGTAATCCATTATTCTATAATTGTAATCTGATTTATATAAATATAAATTATATGTTGCTGTTTCATCTTCTAACTTTATTGTCTTATTTGTATCATCTCCACTTGCCACATTATATTCATAAACCTTACTATTATTATTTATAAAAACTATTGCTGATTCAATTTGTGTAGTAGCTGATAAGTCTACTACTCTTTCTACTAAACCTAAGTCTATATTTTTTGTATCTTCCTTATATGCTTCAGCAACTGTTTTTGCAGTCATAGCAAAATCTGTTAGAACTCCTTCGCTATCTCTTGTCTTTAATTTTGCATCTGTTCCATTACGTTCATAAGATAAATCTATAGATTTATCTCCTCCTGTTGCAGTTCCTTTAGTTATAGTAGTAAATTTTTTATTGAATGTATCTCTATCTACTTCTTTAGCATCTGAATCGATATCTTCACTTCCTTGATTTGCTGTCACTGCTTCATAATTTATTCCATCATATCTAAATTCAATATAATACTCAGTTTTACCATCTGCAATTACATCCTCAAATATATATTTACCATCTGCATCTGTTTTTGTAGTTTTTACTGGAGTATCATCTCCAACTTTTTTTAATATAACTTCTATATCAGAAAATGGTTCATCTTCTTCATTTGGTTCATAGTTATATAAACTATTTGGTTCATTAACAGGTTTATCTCCATATTGCTTGTCTAGCCAAACCTTACCTTCTAATGTAATGCGTCTTACTGCTAAAAATTCTATACTTACTTCTTCTTCTATTATTTCTTTATCAGGATTAATATAAATAAGATTTTGATAAATGTCGTCATCATTTGAAGCACGTGTTGTAAGTCCTAAATATATTTTTTCTTTACATACTGGGCAACCATAATTATAAGGATCAGCAAGCCAATTATTGTGGTCTTCAACATAAACCTTTGAATTATTTACTATAGTGTATGCATATTCTTCTCCTGCACTCTCATCTGGATTAAAAGCTTCTGTCAAACTACTAGCGTTATCTTTCCAGTATCCCTTTGTTTTGAAGCCAAAATAATTATCACATCCGCTCACATTTTCTTACTATTGTCATATTTCTATATGGTGTAAATTTAGCATATGTTCCACTATATTTATATCCTATATAAACTACTTTTATTGTATTTTTTTCTCCAGCAACAATCCCATCTTCTTCTGTAAGGTAAAATTCTGCATCACTTGCTGGTGTATTCTCTAATTTTTTTCCATTAACTAGTACTTCAATACTTTTTCCTACAAGTACACCATTATAATTTGGATATGTTATTTTAAATGGTCCGTATTTTCCTTCTTCATTTGGATATAGCTCATCCTCGACTTTATTTATACTTATATTTCCTTCTGATTTTAAATTACTTGCTACTTTTGCTTCTCCTAAGATTTGATTTAGCATTTCAGCTCCAGAAGAAATATTATACTCTTTATATTTTTCCCAAGAAGAAGGATCATAGTTTGACATTTCTTCAGCAGAAGTAATATTAAATATAGGAAGTTGAGAATTCAAAATTTTTTCACCATTAAGTATCGATAAATGCCATATTGCATTTGCCTCTAAATCGTAGTTTTGATTTCTACTTGGTTCTTTTTGTTGTGCTACTACATATGCCATTTCAGGTGATATTATTCCTATGTCATAGCACATATATATTCCTGCATTAAATATATAACCATTATTCATACAATACAAATTAGGATCAGTTAGCAATGATGGAATAATATATCCTTCCCCGTTTAAAGTTGGATTTTTATATGAGCTCCCTGACATTGCATAAACCTGACTACTTTGCAAAGCTAGTCCTCTATAAGGTACATAGTTATACCCATAATTGGTATTATATAACATAGAATTTCCTAATAATTGTGTTCCAGTATTTGAATATGTTCCGTTGTAATTAACTGCAATTGAATTATTTTTACTGCTTACTAAACCTAACATTGTTACAGTTAGTAAAATTATTGCAATTATTGTTTTTAAAATTTTATAACTCTTTCTTGCCATGTTAATTTCTCCTTTCCTTATTAGTTAATTCTATTTTTTCTAATTTTTTATTTCTATCATTTGCTTTCCTTAGTATTGTTTTTCTTGTCATTTTTGACATAAGAAACCCTCCTAATTAATTATAATATAATAAATATGTATGTATTTTGTCAATATATATCATTTTTTGCGATATTTTCACGTATTACGGCTATTTAATTATCCCATTTTTTTACAATTTTGTGACATTTTTATACATATATATTATACACGTTTATGTAAACTTTTTCAAGTGTTTTTGCCTATTTTTCAGCTTTTTTTGAATTTTTTTATATAATTTATTTGCTTTACTTTTTCCTTATTTTCTTACGGATAAAAGTATTATAATTATTTTTTTATTTTTCATATCCAATAAATGTCTAAAACTATTGATTTTACTATATTTCTTGTCTTTCTTATTGGCAAACATTTTCAAATTTTATATTTTTCTCGTTTTTTATGTTTACTTTACCTTGTGCTTTTTTCTGTTGCAATTTTTTTGTAATTATATTTTCCTATAATTTCACATCAAAAAAACTGCCGATTTCTAAATTTATCGACAGTGTATTTTTTTAACCCTTACATACTTTTTTATTATACTTTCTCTCTTGCTTTTATTACATATCTATTATTATCATTAGCATCTGTACAAGTAATAAGTGTTACTTCTCTTCTTCCTTCTGTACGTTGACTCGTACAAGCAGTGTCTGTATAATCTACTATATATTTGTCATATACTTCATATTGTACCATTTCTCCAAATGTATCTGTAATCTCTATGATATCTCCATTTTCTAAATCTGGTACATTGCTGAAAAATTGAGAATTTTTATAATTATGCCCTACTATACAAAAGTTCCCTATTTCATTTGGATTTGCTCCATGAAATTTACATGGTGCTATTTTTAATAGTGTATCATAACTTTCTTCTTCACTTGCTAATATTGGATATTTACAATTTATACTTGGTATGTATATTTGTCCTATAGTATAATATACTGTACCATCATTAGCTACTACTTTTTGTTCATCTGGAATATTTATTTCTCTAGTAATTGTAACGGTTTCTTCAACTTCATCAAGATTTATAGTCTGCCCTCCATTTGCATAGTCATTTAATATTATTACTTTCGCTTCTTCTTCAATTGTTACTACTTCTGGCTGTATTTCCATAGATGCTAGTATTTCTTTCGATATGGCTTCATTCTTATTTCTGTCATATGCTTGTGACATTCCATAAACAGATAACACTAATAGTGCAGTGACAGATAAAAAGAATTCTGCTTTGAATAGTTTCTTTTTTCTCTTCATTGCTGGTGTTACATATAACTTTTTAGATACTAAAATCTGATTCATTTTTACCTGCCTTTCTATTTATTTTTAATTAATTCCATTATAATTTTATCACATATTATTTAACTTTTCAATCACTTCTTCTATACTTTTTTGTGGAGTTGATGCGCCTGCCATTATCCCTATAGTTTCAAATCCTTTTATATCTTCTATTTTTAATTCTTCTTTTGTTTCTATAAATAATACTTTATTACAATTTCCCTTTGCTAAATCGTATAATTTATTTGAATTTGAACTATGTTTTCCACCTATTATAATCATCATATCTACTTGTTTTGCTAGTTGTTTAGTCTCTTCTTGTCTATCCTTTGTTGCATTACATATAGTATTCTTTACTTCTACTTTATCTTTTTGTATGTATGTTAATATTTTGTTTACTATATTATTAAATTTTTCTAGGCTATATGTTGTTTGCGATATTATTACTAGTTTTTCTTTTTGTGAATTATTAAAATTTACTATTGCTTTTTGGACCTCATCTTCATTTTCTATTATTATATAATTATTTCCGCAAAAGCTTGCAGTTCCTATCATTTCAGGATGTTTGTTATTGCCTGTTAATAATATATAATAATCTTTATTTGCATATTCTTCTGCTATTTTATGTATTTTTAATACTTTAGGGCATGTTAAATCTATTAATTCAACATTCTGTTTTTTAGCTTGTTCATAAATTTGTTTTTCAACTCCATGTGAACGTATAATTACTTTATCTTTAGCATCTTTTATATCTTCTATAAAGTTCATACCAGCTTTAACTAATTGGTCTGTAACTTGTTTATTATGTACTAACTCTCCTAAACAATATACAGTCTTTGATTTATTTAGATGCTCTTCAGCTTTTGTTACTGCATTTTTTACCCCAAAACAAAAACCTGCTGTTTTTCCAACTATAACTTTCATTTTAATCTCCTAATATGTTTTTTATTAAAATATTATAAAATCCGCCCAATCTCGTCGGAGCTTTTATATTTATTATAAATTGAGCCCACGATGGTTACGCCTACGGTGTTTTTCGGGGGTCCTCAATTTATTCTAAATATAAAACTCCTGCGTTGGGCTACATATCACATACATTAATCAATTATTACTTACTATAAAATAATACTTACAATTTCATTATTTCTTCTTTTAAAACTTTTACTATATCTTCTTGTTTTACTTTTTTTATGATTTCTCCTTTTTTAAATAACAGTCCTTCTTTTACTCCTCCTGCTATTCCTATGTCTGCATGTTTTGCTTCTTCTGGTCCATTTACTCCGCATCCCATTACTGCAACAGTTATATTCTTTTTTACTGTTTGTAAAAAGTCTTCTATCTCATTTGCTATTGGAATTAAATCATATTGTATTCTACCACAAGTTGGGCATGCTATTAATGTTGGAGATTCATATAATTTACAATCCTTTAAAATTTCCTTCGCTACTTTTATTTCTTTTACAGGATCTGCTGAAAGTGATACTCTCATTGTATCCCCTATTCCTTCTCTTAATAAAGTACCTAAACCTATACTAGAACTAACTGTTCCGCTAAATTCTGTTCCTGCATGAGTTACTCCTAAATGTAAAGGGTATTTTATTGTATTTGCCGCTTCTTCATAACTCTCTATACATAAATTTAAATCTGATGCTTTTAATGATAATGCTATATCATAAAAATCTAAATCTTCTAATATCTTTATGTGTCTTAAACCACTCTCTACCATTGCTTTTGCTGATGGTTTTCCTCCATGTTTTTGTAATATGTCTTTTGGTAAAGAACCACTGTTTACTCCTATTCTTATTGGTATCTTTCTTTCTTTACAAGCATTTACTACTTGTTTTACTCTATCAATTGAACCAATATTACCTGGATTAATTCTTATTTTATCTACTCCTGATTTTGCTGCTTCTAATGCTATTCTATAGTCAAAATGTATGTCTGATACTATTGGAATATGTATTTTTTCTTTTATTTGCTTTATGGCTCTTGCATCTTCTTCATCTAAACAGGCTACTCTAATAATTTCACATCCTGCTTCTTCTAATTTTAGTATTTGGTTTACAGTTTTTTCTACATCTTTAGTTTTTGTATTAGTCATAGATTGAATTACAACTTTATCTTGTCCACCTATTTGAACATCTCTAACAAATATTTTTCTTGTTTCATTTCTTTTTACCATCTAAATCACCTTTTTGCTTCAATATTATTCTAAATAAACCTCAAAGAGTATGCTGAAAGCCCCTTTAATAAGGGGGCTGCTGAGCAAAGCGAAGCTGGGGGTTCTTTAAATAATTAATTCTATAATAATTAACTGTATTTTTTAACACGTTTTAAGAACCCTCCGTCAGACCTTCGGTCTGCCACCTCCCTTGTTAAAGGAGGTTTATTGCAATTCTTCGTATTTTATTCTATATTCTGTTCCAATAATAATTTTATCATTAAAAGTTAATGAAATCAATTGTTTATCTTAAATTTACATGATATAATAATATATGACAAAATAATCAAGGAGGTCATTATGGAAAATGATATAATTGAAATAACAGATGAAACAAGAAAAAAGTTAAGGGATTTTGATGAACAAGAGGCTTATTTTTTGCTTTGTGAAATTTTTTCTTATGCTCAGGCAACTAAAGATTATGCAAAATTCCAAACCGACCTTTCTGAATGGAAAAAACGTTATCCTATTGATTTATTTAGTGAAGATTATAAGAGAAAAATTAAATACATGCTTAGTAATGAGTTTTTAGATACTGTACTTAAAAATTTTATAGCTTTTGATGAGTTATCTAAAAAAGATCCTTCAAAAGGATTAGAACAAATGCGTAAAATTTTTGATAAGGCTGAAAAACATAAAGATGCTAGAACTTTGGACAAGGATTTAGAAACTTTATATAAAGAATATCCTTTAAAATTCTTAAAAGAGAAATATCCTCATATAGTTGGACAATTGCTTAGCAAAGCTCATAGAGAAAAAGTTTTAGAGAAATTTGATTCTTCATCAGCTTTTAAAGAATTAGATAATATAGTGTCTCATCCTGATAAATATGATAAAGTATCTGATTTTACAGATACTATTTCAGAATGGCAAAATCTATTTCCTATTGCAGATTTTAAACCTGATTATCAAGATAGAGTTCAAAAGACTTTATCTGAATTTTCAGATAAAAAGAAATTAGAAGAATTATTCCCTGTATATGATGAATTAGACTTAAGCTCAGGAACTGTTATTCCTTTAGATATGCAAGCTTCTATGCAGAATATAAGTCTTGTTTCTAAAAACGCTTTACATGATTTCTTTAAAATTGTTGACAGGAATAAAGGAGATATTAATAGACTGTTTGATTGGACATGTAAATATAGTAGATATATTAATAGTTTTGATGAATCTACAAAAAATATAATTGTAGAAAACTTAATGACTAGATATGGATATGAACTTCCTCCTCTAGGAACACAATTTAAAATTCCCAAAATGGATTCAGGTATGGATGATTTATTATCTTTATCAGATTATGTTTCTCTTGAGGATTCTAAAAAAGAAACTGTGCTTCAATTATTAGGTATATTATCAACTGGTAATGAACTTTCTAATGATGATATTTATAGATTAAATATTTTAAGCTCAAATGCTCAAAAAGCAAAAGCAATAGAAACTGCTAAAATTGAACCTAAGTTAGATTTATTTATAGAAAAATTTAAAGAACGTAAATTAACACCTAGTGATAATATCTATCTAGGAGCAAATTCTGATACAAGTTTTGAAATTTCAGTGTCTGAAGATATTGATTTAACTCTACAAGTTACTGAAGATAATGATATTGCTGCTACCGAAGAACAAGTACATGAAACTAATGATACTTCATTTAAAGAAGCTATTAAAGTTACAGAAACGTTAAAGAAGAATAATAATGATTCATCTAGTTCAAATAACTCTGGTGGTTCTAATTCAGGTGGTGGCTCTGCACAATCTTTATCAAAAGCTGAAGAAATTGCAGAAAAAGTCCTTGCTGAAGAAGAAGAGGAAGATAAAAAAGATTCTAGCGAAACATTGAATACTATTCCTGTTATTACTGAAAATACTGTTTCTAATAGTTATACTGAAGAAAATTTAGATATTGAAAATGTTCAACAAATTTCAGAGCCTCAAACTATTACAGCACCTTTGGAATCAGTAAATATTAAAGAAGAAGTTTCTGAAAATGAGTCTGCTATTCAAGCAACTATTATAGAAACCTCTACACCTATTACTGAGGAAAATACTCCAGATATTGATGTTTCTACTGATAAAAAACCTCATAAAAATTTTTCTAAGTTTTTTAGCAACTTATTTAACAAAGAAAATAAAGATGATGGTTTTGATAGAGATGATAGATAAAAAAGGTGTGCTAATTATTTACACACCTTTTTTGTATTTATTTTATAATTACTAATACTGTTTCTAATTTTGAAAAGTCAACCGTTGTTTCTATTATTCCATATTTTTCTGTTATATTATGCCCTTCTACAATTTCTATTAACTTTCCTATTTTTAACCCTTTTGGATATATCCCTCCTAATCCTGAGGTTTCAACTTCATCATTAAGTATTAAATCTGCATCACTACTTATATATGTAGCTCTTAATTTATTATCACTATTTAATTCACCTTTTACAATAACATTATCTCTCGATATATTCATTACTGCACTTATACTGCTTGAAGGATCTATTATTGGTTGAACTTTTGATGTGTTTTTTGTTGTTGAAATAATATGCCCTACAACACCTTCTGCTGAAACTACTGGCATATTCTCTTTTACTCCATCTTGTTCTCCTACATTTATAATTATTGTACTGCTCAAATTACTTAAATCTCTATTGATAATATATGCTGGAGTTGTTGTATATTCTGTATATTGATCTGATAAGTTTGCATATTCCCTTAATGTTTTATTTTCTGCTTTTACTATCTGTAATTCACTTAATTTCTCAGATAGTTCTTTATTTTGCTCTTTTAAAGTTTTATTTTCTTCTTGCAGATTGTTTATATCATCAAAAAAAGTATTATTTTTTTCAATTTTATTTTTTAAATATGTTAATCCATTTTGAATTGGCATTACTAATTTATTTGCAATTCCCTCAGTATATGAAAATTTTGATACATCAATATTTGTTATAATAACTAAACCTGTTAGTATTATTATTGTTATTATAATACCTATTTTTCCAGTTCTGTTACTTTTATGCATATGAACCTCCTGTTTTTACTCTATCTTCTTTTTCTAGAGTTAGTTAACACATCTCTAAGTTTTTCTATGTCTGCTAGTGTTTTTTCTGCGCCTTTTACAACACATTCTAGTGGTTCTTCTGCTACATATACTGGCATTTCTATTCTTTGGCTTATTAGTTTATTAATGTTTTTTATTAATGCTCCTCCGCCTGATAATACTACTCCTCTTTCTACTATATCTGCTGCTAATTCTGGTGGAGTTTTTTCTAATGTTACTTTTATTATATCTATTATTTCTTGTATTGAATTCTGCATTGCTTCTTGTACTTGTGAAGATGTAATCACAACACTTCTAGGGTAACCGGTTGTTAAATCTCTTCCTTTAATTTCCATGCTTAATTCTGTCATAAGCGGTAAAGCACATCCTATTTGTACTTTTATTTCTTCAGCGGTTGTCATCCCTATTGCTAGTCCTAATTCTTTTTTTACATAGTTTACTATGTCTTCATCTAATTCATCTCCTGCTATTCTTAATGAATTACTTACTACTATACCTCCAAGAGATATTACTGCAACTTCTGTTGTTCCTCCACCTATATCTACTATTATATTCCCTGCAGGTTCTGCTACATCTAATCCTGCACCAATAGCAGCAGCCATTGGTTCTTCTATTAAATATACTTCCTTTGCTCCTGCTCTAATAACAGATTCTTCAACTGCCCTCTCTTCTACTTCTGTTATTCCTGAAGGAACTCCTACTACTACTCTTGGTCTTCCAGCATTATATCTTTTACAAACTTTTTCTACTAAGCTTTTTAGCATCAATTGAGTAGCCGTAAAGTCTGCTATAACTCCATCTTTTATTGGTTTTACCGCTTGTATCTCTTTTGGAGTTCTTCCTAACATTTCTTTAGCCTCATGTCCTGTTGCGATTATTTCTTTAGTTTTTGTATCAATTGCTACAACTGATGGTTCTTTTAAAACCACTCCTCTTCCTTTTAATGTTACTAATGTATTTGCTGTTCCTAAATCAATTCCTATATCCTTACCTTTCAAACTTAAAAAGCTCATTTCTTTCATTCCTTTCATTGAGGTCATACATACTTGTCCTCATTTTTCCAATAGCAGACTTTGATAAACTCCATCGCCTATTATTATATGATCCAATAATTTAATTCCTATTAGTTCTGCTGCTTCATATATTCTATCTGTAACATTATAATCCCCTTTACTTGGTGTTGGATCTCCGCTAGGGTGATTATGAACTAAAATTATCTTTGGTGCTTGCATTTTTATTGCTTCTACTAAAACATCTTTTGGTTCTATACAGGCAAAATTAGCTCCTCCTAATGATATGTTTGTTATTTTTAAAATTGCATTTTTGTTGTTTAATATTACTACTTTTGCTACTTCTCTTTTTTCATATCTCAGCTCTGGTATTAACAAATTTGCTATATCTAAAGGAGTTTTAATAATAGTCTTACTATTTAAAGGCCTTGATATTCTTTTCGTAAGTTCACAAATTGCTTTTAGTTGTATTGCTTTTACTTTTCCTATTCCTTTAATTTTCATAAATTCTTCCAAAGATATGTCTTGCAAAAATCTTAAGTTTTCTTTATCGGTATTATAATTTAATTTTAAAATTTCTTGTGCTATTGAAACGGATGATTTATCTTTTGTTCCTGTTTTTATTATAATAGCTAATAATTCAGCATTTGATAGTTTTTCTGAACCATATTCTTCTAATTTTTCATATGGTCTTTCGTATAAGGGTAATTCTTTTATTTTCATATTTTGCCTTCCTTTCAAATTTACCCCTTATATATTTTTACCTATACTTTTCTATAAACAAATATTGCTATCGCCATACCTATTATACTTGCAACATTTATTTTAAACCATAGCCCAAAAGTTATTGTTATTACATTCAAATCTAATTCAATTGGTGTTGTTAATCCAAAATTTTCCCCATATGAAAGCCACCATAAAAAGTCTACTTTTGAAGCTAATTCTCCTAATAGTCCTCCCAGCACTAGTCCTGATAATAAAAAAATTAATAATATCCATATATTTTTATCTCTTGTTGCCATATTTCCTCCTACTTTTGTTTAAATCACTTTTATATTATATATGCAATTACCATTTTTTTCAAGATATATATTTATTTTTTATTAATTTTATGCTATAATTTCTCAATCATAAATTCACTTAATTTTTAATATAGTAATATACTATATAAGTATCCATTTTTTCCAAAAATTTATCATTTAAAAATAGTTATTATAGTGCTATAATTATATTATTAATATATTTGGAGGTATTTTTAATGCGAATTGAAAAATTAAATGAGAATAAAATTAGAATTTTTTTAAATTTGCAAGATTTAAAAGAAAAAAATATAGATTTACATACTTTTATGTCTAATTCAGTGGAAAGTCAGGATTTATTTCTAGATATGCTATCTCAAGCTGAAGAAGAAGTGGGCTTTAAAACAAAAAATTATAAATTAATTATTGAAGCTTTAGCCTCTTCTGATGGTTGTTTTGTTTTGACTATTACTAGAGAAAAGCCAGATAATGTTAAACCTAAAGTTAAACAGCCTAAAGTTAAGAGAAAATCTACAATCTCCTATACTGCTTTATCTATTTATATGTTTAATACTTTTGATGAATTCTGTGAATTTTGCACATACATTAATAGTTCTAACTTAAAATGTTATTTAAATAAATTAAAGAAATCTTCATTAGTTTTATTCCAAAACAAATATTACTTAATTTTAAATAATATTAAATTCTCATATGAAGAATTAAAGAACTTTACATATGCCATTTCAGAATTTGCTCAACCAACTAAAAATGAGGCGCTTTTTGAAAGTAAATTAAAAGAATATGGTTCTATTATTATTGGAAAAAATGCAATATCTACTTGTTTAAAATATTTTAATAAAAGCACTCTATAAAAAAACACTAACATATGTTAGTGTTTTTTATTAATATACATAATATTGTGGATTAACTCTTGTTCCGTTTACTCTTATTTCTAAGTGTAAGTGTGGTCCAGTTGAGTTTCCTGTTGATCCAACAGTTCCTATTGTTTCTCCTTGTGCTACAGATTGACCTACTGTTACATATCTTGTACTGCAATGTGCATACAATGTTTCTACGCCATTACCATGTGATATTATTATACATTCTCCAAATCCTACATTTGAATATCCTGAATATGTTACTGTTCCTGCTGCTGCTGCAACTATTGGAGTACCAGTTACTGCCGCTATATCTAATCCTTTATGCATTCCACTAGCTCTTTGCCCAAATCTTGATGTAATCATTTGATATGAAGATACTGGTTTTATTAAGTCTATTCCTATGTCTATTTTATAGGTTGCTACTGTTAATCCTCCTGTTGGCTCATAATAATATACTTTCTTCTCATATAGAGCTGTAACTACTGTATCTTGTTCTGAATATTCTTTTAGTTCTGTATTATATATTTGTGTATATGATATGTCATCTATATTGTTACTATTTTTTTTCTTTAAAGCATCAATGATAGCTTCTGCATCTTCTTTTGTTGGGACATAATATTTCTCTTCATTATCTAAAAGTATTGCATAATATTGATAATATGTTGTTCCTAAGTTTTTTACTTTTTCAAGAATTTCGTCTGTGTTATCTACTTGTTCTCTTTTTACAAAACATAATGAATATTCCGGTAATGTTTGTATATCTACAAATGCTATATTATTTTCTGTTTTCCCTTTCATGTATTCATTTATGTTCTTTTGTAGATTATTTTTATCGTTTGTATATCCTATAAATTCTCCATTTAATGTCACTGAATATGTTGGTCTATAAAATACTGATATTAAACTAATTATTAGTATTGCTGATATTACTACCATTAATATAACTTTTATTGAACTTCTAATATGTATAAATATATTTTTTATTCCTTTTAATAAAATATTAAACACCTCTCCTTAATTCTCAATCTATTCTATTTTACCTGTTTTTGTGTTTTTTGGCAAATTTTATATTTTCTGATATAGCTATTTTATGTGGTTTTAATATGTTTTATTCTCTTTTTTACTCGTTCTTGCTTGTCTTTTCTCTTTTTTTCTCTTGTTTTGTTTTTGTGATGAATGCTTTGCTTTATGCTACTAAAGAAAGATTCATCACTGATTTATTAGATATATTTTATTTTGATATTTCATTTTTTATTCTATCTATCTCTGTCTGAGGTGCTTGTCCTGACGGTTTATAATATCCCTTAACTTGCGCAACTTTATATAATGAGTATTGAAAAGTCTCATCATTATTTCTTATTTGCTGAATAGTTTGTCTTAATTGCATATTTTCTGATTCTGCTATTGCTCCTTGATATGTTGTAAGATTTGCCTTTGTGTTTTCCAAAATATCATTAACCATATATTTTTCTTCCATAATCTCTCCTCCCTAATTTAAAAAAGTTAATAGTTTTTGTTTTGTATTTAATGAATCTTGTGCTGCTTTTGTAAACATTTGCTTTATTTGTGGATCTACACATTGTGATGCGTATGTGTTTAGTTTCTGATACATTGTGTCTTGACTTCCTATTATGTGCCTTAAATTTTCTAATTCTACTTGTGTTAAGTCTGCCATTATTTCTCATCCTTCCTTTTATTTTTTACATATTTATTATGAACGACAAAAAACTTTTTATGCAAAAAAAATTGTAGGAATCTCTATACATAATAGTTTTTCCTACAAATTTTATTTTTAATTTATTATTTCAAGATTTGCATATTTTGCCATTAATCGCTTATGTCCTACTTTTTCAAATGATATGTCTAATTTTAAGTCATCTCCTTCTGTAGCTATTTCAGTTATTATTCCTTCTCCAAATTTTTTATGATATATTGTTTGTCCCGTTTTATATTGTGATAAATCTATACTTGCTGCTGGCTTTGCTGCAACATTTTTCAAGAAATTTTCTGCTGTTCTAAATGCAAAATTGCTTTGTTTATTATTGCTATCATTTGCTGTTGCAAAATATGTATTGACACTGCTATTTCCATATCTCCATTCTGCTTTTTCTCTTGTTTTTTCTTCCTTAATTAATTCTTTTTCTATATCTAATAATTCTTTTGGTATTTCTTCTATAAATCTTGATATTTTATTACAAGTTGTTGACCCAAATATAGTTCTTTGTTTTGCACAAGTTAGATATAAATATTCTCTTGCTCTTGTTATCCCTACATAACATAGTCGTCTTTCCTCTTCTAGTTCTCTAGTTTCTCCTATTGACCTATAACTTGGGAATAAACCTTCTTCCATTCCTATTAAAAATACAACTGGAAATTCTAATCCTTTTGCACTATGAAGTGTCATTAATGTAATACTTTCTTCTGCTTCTTCCATATTGTCTAAATCACTAGATAATGTTATTCCTTCTCCAAATTTTTTATGATATATTGTTTGTCCCGTTTTATATTGTGATAAA